>JALZID010000122.1 GCA_030860485.1 Pseudomonadota bacterium
GCAGGTAAGGGGTGTCACGATCACAGGGACGGAAATGGCTCATGCGCGCTCGCTCATCGGAACCCTGACCGATCCGATCCCCTCGCGCTTGAAAAGTTCCACGCTAAGTCCGACAGGCTGCTAGCCCAAAGAAGTCGAATTAGTATCAGTTCGGCCGGCCAGTGACGGCCGGCGTCAACGCCAGGGATGGCGCCTGATGTCTGAGGCCCCGCAACCGCGGGGTCTTTTTTTTGGCTCCGTGCGTACCCTATCGCTTCGGTATATCCTGGATCCCGATCCGGTCACGCTCCCACACCTATGCGCCCGAGCCGATATGCCAACCGATATCCGAAAGGGGGGTACACGGGCCTGTCGGTACCTGGACCGCGCCCATCAGGGACGATGGCAGTGTGGCGCGTGCGTGTCCCGATCCCCTGTATATTCGTTATTTTGGGTGGCTTGGCCCTGTGCCTGGGAGCCGCGCTCTTGATCACCGCCGGCGGCTGCGTTCCACGCCCGGCCGCGAGGCCACTCGTACCCGGCGAGAGCGCGCTCGGGCGTTACATCGACCTCACCCACGCCTTCGACGAACAGACGGTCTACTGGCCGACAGAGGGGGGATTCAAACTCATCAAGGGCGTCGAAGGTCACAGCGAGGCGGGCTATTACTACGCCGCGCATCGCTTCGAGGCAGCCGAGCACGGGGGGACTCACATCGATGCCCCCATCCACTTCTACGAGGGCGGGGCACCGCTCGAGCAGATCCCACTCGAGAGGCTCATCGGGCCGGGCGTGGTCGTGGATGTGACCGATCAATGTCTGCGGGACCGCGATTACCAGATCCAACTCGGTGATCTGAAGGACTGGGAAGCGAATGAGGGGCGCAGCTTGAATGACGCCATCGTGCTCCTGCGCACCGGCTACGCTCGGTATTGGCCGGAGCGGCGGCGCTATCTCGGCACCGCAGAGCTTGGTGCGGGCGCGATCGCGAAGTTGCACTTTCCCGGGTTACATCCCGAGGCCGCCCGCTGGCTCGCGAGCGAGCGCACGGTCAAGGCCGTGGGGATCGATACGGCCAGCATCGACTACGGCCAGTCGCGGGGGTTTGAGACGCATATCGCTCTGCTCCGGGCGGGTATCCCGGCCCTTGAAAACCTGGCCGGGCTGGAACAATTGCCGGAGTCGGGATTCACGGTCGTGGCCCTGCCCATGAAGATCAGGGGAGGGAGCGGCGGGCCGTTGCGCGCCGTGGCGATCGTGCCCGATTGAGCCGATCCCCGACGGTAGGGGCGGACCCCCGTGTCCGCCCCAAGGGGTGGTGATCGTGCCCGACTGAGCCCAATCGCCGACATCCCGGCCGGGCGCCCGTGACGTGGACCACCCAGCCCATCCGGGGCATACTGCGATTCGGTTTGCCGGAGCGGAGTCGATGCACTACACCGCGAGCCTCGGCGGGAAGGCCTATCGCTTCCCGGATCTGCGTACGCTGCTGGCCAGGGCCTCGCCGCTACGCTCGGCCGATGAGCTCGCGGGCCTCGCGGCCGGCTCCGAGGAGGAGCGCGCCGTGGCCCAGCAAGTGCTCGCGGACGTGCCCCTCCGGCAGTTCCTCGAAGAGCCTCTCATCGACCCCGAGACCGACGAGGTCTCACGCCTCATCCTCGAAAGCCATTCCCAGGACGCCTTCGCGCCCCTCGCCTCGCAGAACGTAGGGGAGTTTCGGGAATGGTTACTCTCCGAAGGCGCGACACCGGAGGTGCTGGCCGCGGTGCGTTCCGGCGTCACGCCCGAGATGGCCGCC
Organism: Pseudomonadota bacterium; assembly: GCA_030860485.1. Lineage (NCBI taxonomy): Bacteria > Pseudomonadati > Pseudomonadota > Pseudomonadota bacterium. The sequence continues at coordinate 1,778 of JALZID010000122.1, forward strand.
GGGGTCTCCAAGATCATGCGCAATCAGGACCTGATCGCGGTTGCGCGACGCTGTCACAACGTGACCCGATTCCGCAACACCATCGGTCTGCCGGGACACCTGTCCACCCGTTTGCAGCCGAATCACCCGACGGACGATGCGCGCGGGATCGCCGCGAGCATCGTCGACGGGCTGCTCTACGGCAGCGGCGACGCGGTCATCGGCATCAACCCGGCCACCGACAACCTGGATAACGTCCATACCCTGCTCGGCCTGGTCGAGGACATCCGGGAGCGCTACGAGATCCCCGCCCAGTCCTGCGTGCTCGCGCATGTGACCACCACCATGGCGTTGATCCGGCGGGGCGCGCCGGTCGATCTGGTGTTCCAGTCCATCGCCGGCACCGAGGCCGCCAACCGCAGCTTCGGCATCGATCTCGGGATGCTCGGCGAGGCCCGCGAGATGGCCCTGGCCCTTGGGCGCGGCACGCTCGGAGAAAATGTGATGTACTTCGAGACCGGCCAGGGCAGCGCCCTGTCGGCCGACGCCCATCACGGGGTCGATGCCCAGACCTGCGAGGCGCGCGCCTACGGCGTGGCGCGCGCCTTCTCGCCCTTGCTCATCAATACGGTGGTCGGCTTCATCGGCCCCGAATACCTGTACGACGGCAAGCAGATCATCCGCGCGGGCCTCGAGGACCTGTTTTGCGGCAAGCTCCTGGGCCTGCCCATGGGATGCGACGTGTGCTATACGAACCATGCCGAGGCCGATCAGAACGACATGGACAACCTGCTCACGCTCCTCGCCGTCGCCGGCTGCGCCTATATCATGGGCGTGCCCGGGGCGGATGATGTCATGCTCGCCTACCAGAGCACCTCGTTTCACGATGCGCTTTACCTGCGCGAGGTGCTGGGCCTGCGTCCGGCGCCCGAATTCGAGGCGTGGCTGAACCGCATGGGGATCTTCGACGGCAAGAACGCCCTCGCCGGCCCGCGCCTGGCGACTCCGTTGCTCGGCACGGTGAGGCGATTGGCCGAGGACCGGGCGGAGTGAACGATCCCTGGGCCGTGCTGAGGCGCTTTACCCAGGCCCGCATCGGGCTCGGGCGGTGTGGGAGCGGGTTGCCGACCGCGGCGCTTTTGGAATTCCAGCTCGCCCATGCGCAGGCGCGCGATGCGGTACACGTCCCCTGGGACCTCGGGCGCTTTGCCGAAGAGGTCCGTGGCCTCGGGGTGGAGCCCGTCACGGTCGAGACCGCCGTGACCGATCGCGGCGAGTATCTCCGGCGTCCCGACCTCGGTCGCCGGCTCACCCAGCGCTCGCGCGAGCGCCTCGCGGGCTTGGCTTCGCCCATGGACGTCTGTCTCATCGTCACCAACGGCCTGTCTTCGACGGCCGTGGAGCGGCACGGCCTCCCGTTGCTCTCGGCCGTGCTGCTTGCCCTTGGGGCCCGGCACCTGAGCGCCGGACCGCTGGTGCTGGCGCCCAACGGGCGCGTGGCGCTCTCCGACGCGGTGGGCGAGCTCCTCGGTGCGCGCGCGGCGGTCATGATCGTGGGCGAGCGGCCGGGGCTGTCCGCCGCCGACAGCCTGGGGATCTATCTGACCTACGGTCCGCGCCCCGGCACCACCGACGCACAGCGCAATTGCATCTCGAACGTACGCCCGCCCGAGGGGCTCGGCTATGCGGCCGCCGCCGAGAAGCTCGGTTATCTGGCCGCCGAGGCGCTCAGCCGCCGGGTCTCGGGCGTGGCGCTCAAGGACGAGGGGGCGGACCGCGCTCCGCTACCCTTCCCCCGTGAAGCCCCGGCGGCCGTCGCCTCACGCCTGGCCCCGTGAAGCGAGGCTCGCCACGTCGCGCAGGATGCGAGTCGTTTTCAATCCACCCGGAGAGGCTAAATATTTGGGCCGCCACACCGGATCCAAGGCCACCGCGAACCCGCGATGGCTGTCGCTGTCCTGGAAGTGTTCGCTCTGGCGATACATCATCCTGCCGATCCGCTGCCAGAGCGGATCCGGCAGTTGCCGTTCGTGCCCGGCCAGCGGTACCAGGCCCAGATCGAACCACCGATAGCCGCGCGCCCGTCCGCCGACCATGAGCTCCGACACCATGAACTCCATGATGCCCGGGGGCGCATCGCGGTGGTAGCGCAGAAGGTCCAGGGCCAGCTCCTCTTTTCCCCCACTGACCCAGAGGACGGCGAAGGCGATGATGCGCTTGTCCTGGCGCACCACGGCGCACGGGAACCTGGCCACATAATCCGGGCTGAAGAACCCCCGTGAGAAGCCCCGCTCCGTCTTCGCCAGGTGCGCCAGCCAGTCGTCCGACACCCGCGCAAGCTCCGGGATCAGGGCCGGCACCTCGTGGGAGCCCACGATCCCGAAATCGACGCCCTCTGCCAGGACCCGATCGTGCGCCTCGCGCAGCTCGCTTCGCGCGTGGCCCATGAGCGAGAAACGCTCGAGCGGTACGCGGGCGTCCTCGCCCACCTTCAGCAGAGAAAGCCCGAGGTCTACGTACAGCGACAGGCCCTCGGCGTCCACCAGATAGAACACCGGCCAGCCGCCGTAGCGATCGCATAGTTGCCGGAACGTCAGCACCAGCCTCTCGTGCTCTGCCGCCGGCCCCACCGGATCCCCGAGCGCGATCCAGCTCTTGCCTTTGACGCGGTACATGATGAAGGCCCTACCCGAATCGCTGAAAAGAAAACGCTTGTCACCGAGGAGCGCCAGGTTTGCGCGTGCGCTCTGGGACTGCTTGACGATGAACCGCACCTCGTCGAGGCCGCCGGCGTGCGGCAGATCGGGCACCGGGTCGGGCCGCAGCAGGTTGGCGAGGCCGATGGCCACGGTCGTCACCAGGACCACGGTCATGGTGCGCAGGAACCTCGCGTACTCGGCAGTGTAGTCGAAGTGCCACCAGAGCTCATGGGAGTACTCGGCCGGTTTGTAGGACAGGAGCCCTAACCAAATCGTCACCGCCAGGAGCGCCGTCAAGGTCGAGGTCCATTCCGTCGGAAAGCCTTGATTGAAGAGCGCGCCGTCGCGCCGAAACTCCAGACGGGTATAGAACAACACGACCAGTATCGCGGTGAGCACGGCGGCGCCCTCATAGATGAGCCCTTTGCACACGAGCGTCACGATCCCCACCCCGAGCAGCAGGGCAGCCAGGCGATAAGCCGCCTCGAGCCGTAAGGACAGGCCGCGCGCCAAAAAGATGAGTCCGACACCCGTGATCCCGGCCACGACGTGCGCGATCTCGAGGACCGGCAGGGGGAGGACCTCGCTAAGTGTGGCCAGGCGCTCGGCCGGCGCCGGGACGGCGATCGAGAACAGCAGCACCACCCCGGCGAAGATCAATATGAGCGCCATGACTTGCGGGCCGATCTCGGCCAACCAGTCCGCTGCCGTATCGCGCGCGCGCTCGATGCGCACCTGCTGCATGCCGGCCTCGTGGATGGCGAGGACGACGGCGGCCAGGCTCAGAGGCGCGAGGTAGTAGACGCAACGAAACAACAGGATGGCACCGAGCAGCGCGTCGGGGGCGACCTCCGGGAGGCCCAGCAACATGACGGACTCGAACACCCCGATGCCGGCAGGGACATGGCTCACGACCCCCGCGATCAGCGCGACTGCGAAGACACCCAGAAAGGCAAAGAAGTTGATCTCGGCATAGGCGGGCAAGAGCACATAGATGATGGCGCCGATGAGCATCAGATCGATGCTGCCGAGGGCGACCTGGGCCGCGGCGGTCTTTGCCGAGGGAAGACGGAGAGACCAGCTCTCGGTGCGGATACTCAAAGGTCGGAACACGGCCGCGGTGAGATAGACCACCAGGAAGGCCAACAGGAGCCCGCCCAGCATCCGTTTCAACGCGGGCGGCAGATGGATGACGGACGCTGTCGCTTCGTCCGCCCCGAACAAGAGCGACAGGATCAGCAGAAACCCGACGCCGAGCGAGGCGGTGACCGCGGACATGGTGGTCACGCCCGCTATTTCGAGCGCGCTCAGACCCGCGTTTGAATAGATGCGGTATCGAATCGCTCCACCCGTGACCACCGCGAAACCCAGGTTGGTGCCGAAGGCGTTGGCCAGACAGCCGGCCAGCGCCGCGCGCCGGTAGGGCACCGGGCGGCCGATGTGGTAGAGCGCCAGCATGTCATACCCGGTCACCACGAAGTAGGCGCCGGCGGTGAGCAGGAACGCGAGTAGAACCGATGTTGCCGGCAGTGCTCGAAACTGCTCGAGCACATCCGAAAGCTGGATAGACTGCAGGGTGCGGTACACCACCCACAGCGCCAGACACACGATCGTGAGGCTGACGAAGGCCCCGATCTGGACCAGCAGTTTCCTGGCGAATGGGATCGGCACGCCGCGGCTTGGGTCGCCCAGCGCGTCGGTACCGGCACTCATCGCTAAGGTCTCGTCGAGGTTATGGTATCCCGTTTTGTGCAGGGAAGGCGCCGCCTCGCACGCTCGTGGCGAGCCGACCCGATTACACCAGATGTTCGGCCCCGCGTACTACCGGCACGTGGCTTTCCCGGCGCGGATAAGCATAGCAGCCGATGTCGGCGGTGGCGATGATCTCGGGGTCGCGCCGAGTGCGCCAGGTGGTAGTCCCCGATTGCCGCGCGCCAGGATGGTGTCGATGAGGCCAAGTCCCGCCGCAGGTCCGTCGCGCATCGCCACTGCCACGGCGCGGTTCGGCTCGCGGCCCGCGACGAAGCGGGCCGGCCGCTCTCCGATCGGCAGTTGCGCGACGAGGCCATCACCATGCTCCTCGCCGGCCACGAGACCACGGCCCTGGCGTTTGGTACCTGTTGGCGCGGGATCCCGGCGCGGCCGAGGGGTTAGAGGCGGAGGCACGCGGCGTTCTGGGCGGGCGCCCGGCGAGCGCGGCCGATCTGGACGCGCTGCCCTACACCCGCGCCGTGGTCCAGGAGGGGCTCCGGCTCTACCCGCCGGCCTATGCTATCGGCCGCGAGGCGCGCGCCGAGGTCCGCCTCGACGGCCATTGCGTCCCGACAGGCGCGACGGTGTTCATGAGCCCCTGGGTCATGCACCGCGACCCTCGTTACTACGAAGAGCCCGAGGCGTTTCGCCCGGAGCGCTGGTTGGGTGATGATGCCCCGGCCGGCCTACCCCGTTTCGCCTATTTCCCATTCGGCGGTGGGGCGCGGGTGTGCATCAGCAATACCTTCGCGCTGCGCGAGCTCGTGCTGGTGATGGCGACCATCGCGCGGCAGGGGCGCCTGCGGCTTGCCTCAGACCGGGCCATCGCGCCCCGTCCTTTGATCACGTTGCGGCCGGCGGAGCCCATCAACGCGCGTTTTCTTTTACGGGGATCGAGACCGCGATAACCGATCTAGGGGGGACGGCGCCGGGGAGGCGCCGACAAGAAGCGTGTCGCAACGTCCATCAAGACCTATCTCTAACTCGAGAGTCCGAACCGCTTTGGCCGCCTCCCTCATCTCCTGCTGCACTCGAATCAGGCGCCCGCGCCAGGTATTCCTGAAGCCGCTCGACCGAATACCCGTAGCCAATGGCACTAAAGGGAATACGGTTCAGCGCGTGGTGGAGCTGAGCCAGATCCGCGCTCGTCAGGCCGCCGTCGTGTTCTACATACGATCCGATCTGAAACCGGATGTCATTCATCGAGCCAAGCACGCTGCGGTTGCTGGAGCGGGTGAAGCGGATCACGCGGCAAGCTTCCAACATCCGTTCGATCTGCGTTTGAGCAAAGTCGTCCCACACCAGTGCCTTGAACAGGCGCTGGCCGAAAACCTCATCCAACTGCTCGAACTGCCGTTTTCTCAAGCCCGGCACGAACACCGAGTACAAGGTATCGTCATGCGTGAACAGCACACACTTGCGCCGCTCGAGTCGCAGCAGATTGGCGTGCCAGCCTACTCCCGAAGCGGACGGGTCAATGAAACGGTCCGGGATCTCCGCCAGCAGCTTCTGCGTGCAATGAATCACGAGTGGCATGGACTTGAATTCGTACCCAGCCAACTACATAGCTATCGTATCGTTGGGCGGTAGCCCAACTATCGTTACGACATCCACTCTAGCGGAACGAGCTTTACTCCATCCCGCCACTCTTCGAAAGCGACGATATTCGGGATATTACCCCAGACCTCGCGCGACGCATGGTCGAGCACAATTACTTGCAGGCGCCCATTTGCAGACTCAACAACCTTCGCTAATACCTTGAACGCCTTGCGGACGGCTTCGATATCTTCGTCTTTGAGTTGCGGCTCCTCGGGTGTCTCGTTCTCCCGAACAACGAGTTTCTTCGGAAAATACACCTGGCTCGGTTGATCCATAACCAGGAATCCTGGCACTGGGCTGTGGTCAAGATTCAGGAAGAACTGATGAAGGGCTAGTGTCACGGCAATATGGTAGGAGAGCCAGTTAGAACCGCTGCCGACTTCTGAGAGGCAGTCGTCGCGGTTGGCTCCCGTGACCTTGACTGTAAGGTCGTCGATTTCCAGCGACAGCGGGTCTTCTGGTCGCTCGCTATCGAGGAGAGGCATCAGGCGCGCTGCATTGGTGTTTACCACACGCAGAGCCCGTCGTTTCCGGTCTTCGAGATTCTCACCGCGCATCTCTTCACTAAGGTTCTGGAATTGCTCCTTCAGTTGATCTACCTCAGCACGAAGTCCACCGTCTTCACCGAGTCGACGATGAAGATGCAACGCGTTCTCAAGGTTTCCAATGAACCGCTCAACCCTCTTGGCTTGATACTGTTGCGTACTTGCCTCCCGAGATCGCCGCGATAGAGCTGTTGTACGAATTCGGATGGCTTTGAGTTTCTCCGTTGTCTCGTTTACCTCGGCTCGCACCCTTCCCAATTCGCGGTCGAAGGCTGCAGGGATCTCAAAGGTGTCTCCGGCTTCACTTTCGAGCGTAGCGAGAGCCTCTTTCAACTCACCCAACTTCTCTTCGCTTGGCTCCATGCCTCCTCCGCACACGGGGCAACTCTCGTCGCCGCCGCGATGCTGGCTAATCCAGTCGGCGAGCTGCAAACGGTCGCGTTGGATACGGAGAGCCTGATGGTAGTTTGAAGCGCTCTCACGGACCCGATTCATCTCAGCCAAGCGACGCCGAAGACCTGTCAGATCGAAAGACACCTGCGACTCTTCGGCGTTTAAGCCATTTAACTCCTGAATCGCTTCGGAAATAGTCGTGACACTCACCGCCAGTGTCACGTCGGTCCGCTGCACAAG
>JALZID010000123.1 GCA_030860485.1 Pseudomonadota bacterium
ATGGCATTTTCGATAGGTGAGCCATGGCTAAAAACGTGCGGTTGCGGAACGTCGTCACCAGATGGTTCGAGCGGTTCGCGCGGGGCGAAGCATGCGCTCCGTCGCGATCGCCTTTGGGGTGAGCGTGAGCCGACGCCACCGTCCCCTTGCCCGATGCGGTGAGCGACGAACAGGCAGCGCCGATCTTCTGCGCCGGCTACACCGTATATAGCGGGCTGCGCTGGGCCCAGCCCGAGCCGCACGAGACCGTGGCCGTGGTGGGGATCGGCGGCTTGGGCCACTTGGCCGTGCAATACGCGAAGGCCGCGGGTTTCAAGACCGTCGCCATCACGCACTCCCCCGACAAAGAGACACTGGCCAAGCAATTGGGAGCGGATGAAGTCGTCAACAAAGGCAAATCCCTCGCCAAACTGGGGGGAGCTGACGTGATCCTGGGCACCAGCAATTCCACCGACGCAATGGCCGACGCCATCCAAGGCCTCCGACCGGACGGCCGCTTTGTGTTGATGGGTTTCGAGGCCAAGAACCTTTCGGTCTCTCCCGCCGATCTCATCATGAAACGCATCCGCATCTTGGGCAGCCAGCAGAACCGGCGCGATTATCTCTATGAGGCCTTGGATTTCGTGGCGCAAGGCAAGGTGAAGGTGATGACCGAGACCTACCCCTTCGACCAAGTGCAGCAGGCCTATGAGCGGGTCGAACAGGGCAAGGCGAGGTTTCGAGCGGTGCTGACTTTTTAAAACACCATTCCATGTAGCGGGCCTGGCCCTTTTGAGAAAGCGGGCCAGACTTGGGAAAGATACGCGCAGCAGAGAAAATAAGAGGATCGCGGTGACCTTGCCCGCCTCGGATGCTCCGGGAGAATCCGATATCCTGGGGCCGAGCGAGGCGTTCCGTCATGCGATGGACTATTACTCGCACACGCAGAACGCGCGTGCGATGCTTGAAAGACTGGCCTCCGCCGAGCCGACAACGCTTGCGTGCATGCATGGCAGCATGGCAGCGTGACGGGGCGAAGCTTTTTGCGGCGCTTGCCGATGTGCTGTCGCCATAATCCCATGCCCAACGTCTCGTTCGAGAGGGGCGCGCCAAAAGCGGCGCGCCCCCTCAACTCAAACGTTTAGGCTGCAGCAATCTCAAGGCCGCTATATGAAGTTGCCAATTCCCTACGGTGCCTCGTGAATTCTTCGGCCTGCCGGAATCATTTAATCCTTTTGATCTATTTTCTCTAAACTAGTAGACGTAGAGGTTCGTGATCTCGATGAGATAACCCAGATGACCATAACCATTCGTTCCATTGCCAATACGGATATCGAAGCCTGCGGGCGCATCGTCTATGAGACTTTTAAGCGCTTTCATGATCGGCATCAGTTTCCCCGTGATTTCCAAACCCTCGAAGATGCCGTGCAGCTGACCGGTCTATTCGTCGATCGTCCGGCCATCTTCGGTGTCGTGGCGGAGATAGACGGGCGGATCGTCGGCTCCAACTTCCTTGATGAGCGAAACCTCATCCGAGGGATTGGACCGATCACCGTTGCACCTGATGTTCAAGAGCGTGGTGTCGGGCGCCAACTGATGGAGGCGGTCATCGAGCGGGAAAGAGAACCAGCCGGCATCCGCCTTGTGCAAGACGCCTTCAACATGTGTTCTCTCTCGCTCTATGCCTCCCTCGAGTTTGAAGTGAAGGAACCGCTCGCGTTGGTGCAGGGTAAGCCCAAAGGGAAAGCCCCGGCGGGCGTCGAGGTGCGGCTACTCCGGAGCGAAGACCTAGGGGAGTGCGCCTCCCTCTGTATTCGGGTACACGGATTCGACCGCGTGAACGAACTGCGGGACGCCTGTGAGCTCTTTTCACCAGTTGTTGCCCTGCGCGAAGGCCGGATTACTGCGTACGCCTCAGCGCCATTCTACTGGAAACTGAACCATGGCGTGGCGGAGACAGAAGAAGACATGCGGGCGCTAATTATGGGTGCCGGAACGGTGATCAAAGAGCCGCTCGCGATGCTCGTGCCAGTGCGGCAGGCAAGCTTTTTTCGGTGGTGTCTGCGCGAGGGATTGCGGGTCCTCAAACCAATGACGCTGATGGCGATAGGCATGTACCAAGAGCCGAATGGGTGCTATTTCCCTTCAGTCTTGTACTAAAAAGCACACTCGATCCTTTGTTAGAGTCCAGTAATAACTTGGTGGAGGGCCTAACAAGTCGCTCAACCCGACGGCTCGATAGCATGGCTCAAGAATCTTTCCTCCGGTTCGGGCTGTGGGACTTCCGCTCGCCGCCGGACACGTTTGTGATAAAAATGAACCACAACTTATGGCTGAAGTTGCAACTGGACAGATCCCGTTCTTGTAAACGAAAGGAGAGACGCACATGATCTACCTGAAAGCATTCGTCGCCGGCTTTGCTTCCACGCTGGCGTTTCACCAAGGCTTGCTGTGGCTGCTGTACACGGGAGGATTTTCACGGCGAGTACCTTGGAACATGACGCCGGTCCCGCCGCTCAATGCACCTGCAGTGATTTCGCTGGCATTCTGGGGTGGCGTGTGGGGCATCGCGTTGTGGGCTCTGATCCGCGCTTCGCGCGGCGGCGCCTATTGGACGAAGGCGCTCGTGATCGGTGCCCTGGGTCCGAGTCTCGTCGCGTGGTTCGTAGTAATGCCGATAAAGGGCATGGGCCTCGCTGGCGGCTGGGACCCGAAAATCATCGTCAGCGCACTGCTGCTGAACGGCGCTTGGGGACTCGGCGTGGCGCTGCTGATGCGGCTACTGAACCGAGTCAGTGTTCCATAAAGAAATGACAACGCAGGAGAAGCACGTGGGTAAGTTTGAAGGAAAAATTGGCCTCATCACTGGTGGCAATAGCGGCATTGGCCTTGCCACGGCGAAGCAGTGTGACCGCTCCCACTCATCGTCGTGCACCGATAGGAGTGCTCTTCGCCGCCATCGAAGATCCCTCCCGTGATTACCAAGATCCTCGCTCATCTCGGCTTGCCCGCCCGGGCACCTCCCCGAAGACCGGCGCGGGCATTCTATCGATTCCAACTGGCCTGATCCCGGCCACGACCCCCCTTCCATCCGGTTCATCTCCCCGAGCCGGCCATCCGCCCTTTGGCGTAGACTCGCGTGAGAGGCCACAACGCCCCGGATCCGGGCGCCTCGGATCGATGAATCGCCCGAAAAATCCCTGATCCTGCACCGAGGGCTCGCGTACTTGACAACCCACAGGTCCATCTCGTACTCTTCCTCTGGCCGCAGAAGGGCCTTTAAAATTCTTATACCTGCTGGCAAATGTGGCAGGAGCTCGCTCAGGTCGTCCATCAGATCCATCAGGGATAGTATATGATCGGACGAGTGATGGGGTGAGCTTGAACGAAGTGGAGCGGGTGGTGTTTTGAGCCCTATGATTGTGCTGGAAGCTATCGACCTTTGCGGGCAAGTCGCGGAAGAGGTTGTTAAGGGCATTGGCTGCCAGATAAACTGACGAGGCAGTCAGGTAAAGTGGTATATTGCTAGGCTTAGACACCCAACAAGCATCGCAGAATCTGACTGCTTTTCGCAAACTCAATTGGTAAAACTCGAGAATGTCTATACATTGGCCTACCGTAGACGCTTTTATTCTATTACCATGAAAGCAAAAGCACGATTGCTAACCATCCTTCTTTAGACATGACGTGTGGCTGGGGCATTACGCGGGGCACAAATGACGCGGCATGTCGTCACCACGCGACCATGTGCATCGCCTCCTACGCTTTCCTGGTTGCCGAGCGCGTAGTCGGTGTCATCCATCAGCTACACCTAGCACTAACATTTCTACAAAGCATCATTACGATTGCTCCCCTCCAGGCTTGATATAGCGATACAGGGTAGCCCGTGAGATATTGCGTGTTTTACAAATCTCATCTACCGTGTTGTTTTATCGTTATATAACGCTTGAGCCATTGCCGTCTTTTACTTGTGCGTGAGTTTGGTCTACCACCTTTTTTCCCTCTAGCCCTGGCAGCCTGCAATCCTGCTTGTGTTCGCGCCCTGATAATATCCAATATTTTCCTGAATACTTCTAAATCCACTCTCATCATATTCTAGCGCAATCCCTGCTCCGTTTTGGGCAAGAATTTGTTGTATCTCTGTAATGGTTCTTTCGACTGGTATATCAGTTGTATAGTTCTTAATCAGATTCCTCATGTTGCTAGGTGAAATATACGCTTTGGTAAGCGTTAGAAGATCGCCAATTGTCCATTTTTCTTCTGTTTTGTCTCTGAAAATGCAGGCCCAACACTGCTTTGTACATCACTCGTGCCATAAGAAAAACCAAAGCAACACCATCAAGGACGATGGACGAAGCAGTTCAGCCGGCGCCAGCGGGAAAGCCAGGCACAGGGACGGTGCCTGCTGGGCGCCCCGAGGATGGAAGGCGCGTCCACTACGAGCGGCGGCGTCCCGAAGTCACCGCCCTCTATCAGGGGCCCGCCTGCTCTATAAAGTGTCGAGATCGACCTGGAACACTGCCCCCAGTGCGGTGGCACCTTGAAGATCTTCGCCGCCATCGAGCATCCCTCCCGTGATTCCCCAAGATCCTCACGCATCTCGGTTTGCCCGCTCGGGCACCGCCCCGAGCACCGGCGCGGGCCTTCGATCGATTCCAACTGGCCTGATTCGAACCCAATATCCCCTCCCGTCCGCATATCCCTGAGCCGACAGCCCCCTTCGGTCTGCGCCCAGCCGAAACACGAAAACGCCCCGAAAAATAGCGCCTCGGGCCGATGAAGAGCCCGACAATGCCCCGATTCCAGGCCGAGGACCGGTATGCTTGACACCTCACGAGCCTATTAGTACAGTGCCTCTTAAAGAAAAAGTGCGTTTGAAATACTTATTTCACGATGTAGAGGTCTTGCCACCGAGTAGAGGATTCACGATGAAGCGTCTCACTTCCGCGATCGCGGCGTTGTTGCTCGCGCTCGCCGTCCTGGCCTCCTCCGGGGCGTTCGCCGGGTCCGTGGCAACCGCCGGCCGCGCGCATGGCGCCGGCCACGCGCACGGCTTCGAGCGGTTCCTGCAACGGTACGAAGCCGCCAACTCGGCCTTCGTCAACGGCGACCCGTCGCCGTGGTTGTCGATCACTGCCCAGAAGGACCCGGCTTCGATCTTCGGCGGATTCGGCGGTCTGGGAGAAGCAGGCGTCGCGGAGGTCCGCCAGCGCTACCTGCTCGCGGCGAGCGCGTTCCGCCCGAGCGGCGCCCAGGTCGACTTCGAGTACCTGGTCAAGGAAACGTGCGCGGCAGGTTGGCTTACACCGTGGCGATCGAGCGCGCCAACGTCCTGTACGCGGGGCAGAACGCGTTACAGCAGCAGGTCCTGCGGGCCACGATGATCTTCCGCTTCGAGAGGGGAGCCTGGAAGGTCGTCCACCGGCACGCGGACACGATGGTCGATCTGCAGCTTCCAACACCCTAGGTAGGTGATTTTCGTTCCGCGCGGACGGCGGTTAGGTCCGACTGGAAATAGGAAGGTCGGGGTGGCCAGGTGATCGCCAGTCTATACCTGGGATTGGCCGCCGCGGCCGGCGAGAGCGAGGCCCGCCACGCTTGCCGTGGTCGACCTCGCCTCGCCACGACCGCCTGCCTCGCGATGATCGCGCCTGCACAACCATCCACCTGCGCGGGGACAAGCCGCCGCATAAGCGGATCGGTCAGCGGGACACCGCTCCCCTAACGTAGACAACGAACCTTGACAGACAGCGAAACGATTGGCTAAAGATCTGGTCACACAAGCTCTAGGCGTCCCAACCCCATAGGGTGTCGGGTGGATGGGACCCCGCGCCGCACGTCGTCTCACCAGCGTCGCCATCATGACTGCGATGGCGCTCACCTGACCACGCTGAGGTACCCCCTCCCGCGGCGCCTGACACCGCCACAAGCTGGGCCCGACTGCTCAAACGAGTGTTCGAGATCGACATCGAGAAGTGCCCCAGTGTGGTGCCCGCTTGACGATCGTAGCCGCCCTCGAAGCCCCCCCGTGATGGCCAAGATCCGGCGCGGTTCGACTGACTTCGAATGGCCTGATCGCCCATCGATCCCCCTCCCATCCGGTTCAGCCCTGAGCCGACAGCCCCCTTTGGCGTGCACTCGCGTGAGAAGCCAAAACGCCCCGGATCCGGGCGCATCAGACCGATGAATCGCCCGAAAAATCCCCGATCCTGGACCGACGGCTCGCGTACTTGACAACCCACAGGTCCACTCGTACTCTTCCTCTCGCCGAAAAGGGCGTTTGAAATTCTTATACCTGCGTGATGACGCTACGTCTTGTTCACAATTCAGAGTATAGAGAAAGGAGCATACAACTATGAAGAAGCAGATGCTTTTGACAGTCGGAGCCGCCTGCGGCTTGCTGTCGGTTCTGGTGTCAGTCCCAGTTCGCGCAACGGACTTTGTTCCGCCGGTCGTATTCCAGGCAGCCGGGCCGACAATAGAGTCGATTCAGGGCACGGTCGATGCGTTCCGCGCTGCTCTGGGAGAACCCAACAACGCCAACGGGGGGCCGAGCGCCAGCGGTCGGCGAGATCAACTGGGACGGCGGCGGCAATAACTTCACTACTACAGACCCGGTAACGCCGTTCAACGTATTCCTGGATACCCGCGGCGCCCAGTTCACCACACCGGGGACGGGCCTTACGCAGGCTCCTCCTACTGCCGACTCGGTTCAGTTCCCGCCGGGGGGGCTGGCCGGCCTGTTCAACAATCCGACCTACGGCACCATCTTCAGCACCTTCAGCCCTGAGCGCCTGTTCACCCCGGTGGGCAGCAACATCACCGAGGCTGTGTTCTTCCTACCCGGCACCAATGGGGCAACGCCAGCAACGGTCACTGGCTTCGGCGCGGTCTTCACAGACGTTGACCAGCCGGATGGGAGCAAGAAGCGCGGAAACCGCAAGGGCAGCACGCTGCTCAAGTACTTCGATGCCGACGGTAAGCTGCTGTTCAGCAGCTTTGTCCCGGCCTCGCCGGGCGATGCCAGCCTGTCCTTCTTCGGCATCGTGCTTGACGACGCGCGCATCGCCCGGGTGCGGATCACGAGCGGCAACGTCGCCCCGGGACCGGATGATGATGACAAGACGTTGTGATGATGGATGACTTTCTCTACGGCGAGCCACAGCCCCTTCATTAATGGGGCGTGAGTTGCCTCATCCTCTGCTGATCTGACCGAGGACAATCTCCAGTTCGATGTGGTCACGCTCGATGAGGTCCGGCAGTTGAACCGCGATGTAGCACAGATCATTCGTTAAGCTGCCACGTCGGCGGGTGGTAGGGCTCATAAGCAGCCTTGCCATCCGCAAGGAGAACACTGTGATACGCGGGCAAGAGAAGGTGAGTAGCAGGTCGGAGGGGATTGTGGGCCGCACGGCCGAGGTCGGTTACCTTAAGTGGTGTTTATCAGTGGCGCCTCTTGAGGCAGAGAGTAGGTTAAGGGTAACTGACACCCAACACTCCATATTTTTCTGTCTTTATGGGCTTCTGTGGCGCCCGGCGCATGGCGGGAGACGGTCGCCGCAGTCGGTGACCGACGGCCCCTTCGCCGAGACCAAGGAGCAGCTGGGCGGGTTCTTCCTGATCGATGCCAGGGACCTGAACGAGGCCATCCAGGTCGCGTTGCGGTGGCCGTCGGCGCGCCTTGGGAGTATCGAGGTGCGGCCGATCGAGGAAGAGCTCAGGCAGGACAGGCGCTACGGGTAAGCACGATCTACAGGTGAAGTTCGATGTGTCCAGCATGCATGACGTCCATCGCGCCGATGGCCGCCGGCGGCACCTCCGCAGGCGGCCTGGCCGCGCTCGCCCTGACCCGGTTCAGTAAGCAGGGTCTGGCCGAGCTGAAGGCCCTGGCGGATCATGAGGAGGACTCAAATTCGCGCTCCGTCGATGGGCTTGTGATAGCGGTTCCGAAAAATTAAGGCCTGCTTTCGCATGGTCATTGTGCAATTCGCGAAGTTGATGCCATTCAACGTCGCGCGCATGGTCTACGGCTTCAAAGTGCTCATTGACGTCTGAGCAAATCATTCGATCACGTTTCAACCACAACCACATTTCAAAAGGAGGAAACTATGCGTCACCTACAACTCACTCTCGCCGGTCTCTCTGTTGTGCTGGTCGCAACCGTTGCCGTTGCCAAGGAGAAGAAGGCGGAGAAACCGATGGACCCGCAGGCGATGATGGAGGTCTATGCGAAGCTGGCCACGCCTGGCGAGCCGCACAGGCAATTCGCGAGCCTTGTGGGAAGTTGGACAACCAAAACCAAGGAATGGGTGGAGCCCAACAAGCCGCTCATAGAATCGACCGGCTCCGCGGAAATGAAGATGTTGCTGGACGGGCGCTTTCTCCAGCAAGAATTCACCGGGGACATGATGGGACAGCGTTACTCCGGGGTTGGGATCACCGCATACGACAACCTTCGCAGGCGATATGTCTCGACCTGGATCGATACCATGAGCACCGGGATCTTCATGATGGAAGGCACGGCGAGCGCGGATGGCAAAACCATCACCCTGAAGGGGCAGCATCCTGAACCGGGCGGAGGATACATGACCCATCGCGCCGTCTGGAAGATTGTGGACAGCAATACCCAGACGTTTGACATGTATGGGACCCACCACGGCGGCAAGGAAATGAAGATGATGGAGATCACCTACACGCGAAGGCAGTAGTCAGTGCGCTGCACTGCGACACCGTCGAGCAGGCGCGGCATGAGTTTCGAGCCCTGGCCGCCGGCGACACGACCATGCCGCCACAGCCCACCTTTTTGGGCAAGCCCTGGGGTATGCTGACAGACAACTTCCGCACGCCGTGGATCATCAATGGCGAAAGAGTGCCGTTCTAACTTTATAGTTAGGAGCAGGAATCATGATTCGTTCGATCACTCAACAACTGAACCCCAAGCTGGATCTCTTGTTTGAGCGCATTGTCGACATTTCCAGAGAGAGCATATGGACGGCATGGACCACACCCGAGCAACTCAAGAAATGGTTTACCCCCGCGCCGTGGGAAACCGTCGATTGCGAAATCGAGCTTCGCCCCGGTGGTTCCTTTCGCACCGTGATGCGCTCACCGGAGGGACAGCAATTGGTGAACGCCGGTTGCTACCTCGAACTCGTCGAGAACGAAAAGCTCGTTTGGACCAATGCCCTCGCGCCCGGCTACCGGCCATGCAAAGCGCCGAAGGCGATGTCCTGCGTTACATTCTTCTTTACCGTGCTCATTGCGCTTGAACCCCAAGGAAATGGAACAAAGTACACGGTGCTGGTTCTCCACAGTGACGAAGAAGCGCGCAGGAAACACGAGGAGATGGGATTTCATGAGGGTTGGGGGAAAGCGTTCGATCAACTCGTCGAAGTTGTCAAGAAAACGTGAGCACGCAGGAGATTAGCCATGCTATCCTGATGCGCATGTTTGGTCGTCCCAAGGGCGGCCTTGGGAGGCTGGGTGGCATCATCATGGCACGCATGAATCGGAAGGTGGCCGCCTGGGCCATCGACCTGCTTGCGGTCCATCCGAGCGACAGAGCACTCGAAGTGGGATTCGGACCCGGTGTGGGCATTCAGCTTCTAGCCGAGTCGGCATCGTCGGGGCAGGTGGTTGGTGTCGATCCCTCCAAGGAAATGGTCGAACAAGCCGCCGTTCGGAATGCGAAGGCGATTAAAGCTAATCGCGTCAACCTCCGGGAGGGTTCTGTGGAGCAGTTGCCGTTTGAAGACGCGTTCTTCAATAGCGCGCTGGCCGTCAACTCCATGCAGGTCTGGCCGGATGCCGTGGCGGGGTTGCGAGAGATACGACGGGTCTTGAAGACCGGTGGCAGGATCGCGCTCGCTTTCACTCGGCATTCCGGGCAGCCGAAAAGCGGCTTGACTGATGCGCTGGTCGCCGCCGACTTCAGAGGCGCGCGCCTAACTGAGACGGACGACGGATTCTGTGTGCTCGCGACGAAGCCCTGATGCAGATAACGAGAAATGCCATCTCACAATGCTGTTGCGAGGACGGCAGGCCCACGTGCGCTCGCTGCCCACCGCGAGCGTTGAGCATCATCAGGGCCCCGAGGCGATCTTGGTGGATAAATCGCTCTTTAGTGCAGGTACTAACTGAGAGTTCGAGCAGATATGGAGCCTCGAGAGGTTGTTCAAACGTGGGTCGAAGCCTTTAATCGCGCCGATGTGGAGGCACTGGCCAATTTATACAATGAGAACGCGACAAACCACCAGGTGGCCGACACACCGTGGTTGGTCGCGATGCCATCCGAGAGATGTTTGCGTCGGGATTCGCCAAGGCTAAGATGGTGTGCATCGCGGAGCACATCTTTCAAGACGGAGAGTGGGGCATTCTCGAGTGGCGCGACCCGAACTACCTGCGCCCCCTATGAACATTTGACCAAGAAGTGAGAGGAGAGAAGACATGACCTACATTGACGGATTCGTGATTCCCGTGCCGGTGGGCAAGAAGGACGCCTATCGCGAGATGGCCGCCAAGGCCGCGCCGGTCTTCCAGGAATTCGGCGCGCTCGAGGTCGTCGAAACCTGGGGCGACGACGTCCCCCACGGCAAGGTCACCGATTTTTACCGCGCGGTCGGCGCCGAGGAGGGCGAGAATGTCGTCTTCTCCTGGATCGTCTGGCCGTCCAAGGAGGCCCGCGACGAAGGCAACTAGAAGGTGATGGCCGATCCGCGCATGCAGCCCACGGGCGACATGCCGTTCGACATGAAGCGGCTGATCTTCGGCGGCTTCACGCCGATCTTCCAGACCGGCTCGCGCGAGCAGGCGCCTCGCGAGAGCGCCACGCGCGAACTGGCCTGAACCTGTCTCCCCTCGGGGAGAGACAGCGAAAAATGGCGCTGGGCTGCCGCCTCAGCGCGCAGCCCCGACACTCCGCACCTATGAAGAGGAGAAGACGATGACCCAGGGACCCAACAAGTTCATCTGGTACGAATTGATGACGACCGATCAGGACGCGGCGGAGGCCTTCTACCGCGCCGTCGTCGGCTGGAACATGGCCGACGCCGGCCAGCCCAGGATGCGCTACACCATCCTTTCCGCGGGCGACCGCGGCATGGGCGGGCTGATGAAGCTTCCGGATGGGGCCTGCGAGAAGGGCGCGCGGCCCGGCTGGGTCGGCTATATCGGCGTCCCCGACACCGACGCCGGGGCGAAGCGTATCGTCGAGGCCGGCGGGTCCCTCCATATGGGGCCCGACGACATTCCCAATGTCGGCCGCTTCGCCATGCTCGCCGATCCTGGCGGCGCGATGTTCTACTTGCTGACGCCCTTCCCGCGCGAGGACGTGCCGCCGCCCGCCGAGCCGACCACGCCGGGCCTGGTCAGCTGGCACGAGCTCTATTCGAGCATCGGCGAGGAGGCCGCCTTCGCCTTCTATTCCGGCCAGTTCGGCTGGGTGACGGTCGAGCTCATAGATATGGGCCCGATGGGCAAATACCGCATCTTTGGCGCCGACGGCGTCCAGATGGGCGGCATGATGGACAAGCCCGAGAACATCCCGGTCTCGGCCTGGGGCTTCTACATCAACATCGAGGGCATCGACGCGGCCGCCGAGCGGATCAAGGCCAATGGCGGCCAGGTGCTGATGGGCCCGCACGAGGTGCCGGGCGGCAGCTGGATCGTCCAGGCGATGGACCCGCAGGGCGCGGCCTTCGCGCTCGTCTCCACCACCCGCTGACCACATCCTGGAGTCTGACATGTCCAAGATTTCGCCCTGCTTGTGGTTCGACGGCCAGGCCGAGGAGGCCGCGCAGCTCTATACCTCGCTCGTTCCCGACAGCCGCATCGACAGCGTGAACCGCGCGCCCGCAGATTATCCGAGCGGGTCGGCGGGCGACGTGCTGACCGTCGAGTTCACGCTCGCCGGCGAATCCTATATCGGCCTCAACGGCGGCCCCCACTTCAAGTTCACCGAGGCGGTTTCCTTCACCATCCATTGCGAGGACCAGGCCGAGGTCGATTATTATTGGGACGCGCTGACCGCGGACGGCGGCGCGCCGAGCCAGTGCGGCTGGCTCAAGGACAGGTTCGGCCTGTCCTGGCAGATCGTCCCCAGGCAGCTGGTCGCGCTGTTGAAGGATTCCGATCCTGGCCGCGCCCAGCGCGCCATGGAGGCGATGCTCCAGATGAAGAAGATCGATATCGCCGCGGTGGAGCGAGCCGCCGATGGCGGCTGAGCCCCGCCCGCTCAAGACGCCAGCAGCAAGGCGAGCAGCGCACCCGCCAGCAACGTCGCCGACAAAAGCGCGACGAGGAAATAGACGGGCGGGTCGTTAGGCTTCCGCGGCATTGGCCCTTCCTCTGGTGGGCCGTCCGAACATCCCTCCGTGATCACCAAGATCCTCACCCACCTCGGCTTGCCCGCCCGCGCGCCGCAAGGGCTCGCATGTTGACAGCTCCGATCCCTAGGGTTCGGCGCCCGGCGGGCGCATGGCGCGCACGAGGTCCTCGCGATCAGCGTCGCCGAGGTCCGGGCTGAAGTGCAGGATCGCATCCGCGACGTCGCCGGTTTCGAAGTACGCCGTGCAGCAATCGAGATGAACGAGCCCGCTGCGCGCGAACCGACCCTCCTCGAAGAACACGAGACGCACACGCCACGTGCCGCGGGCGATCGGTTCGCGACAGCTCCGGCACTTGGCCTGGCCGCGCGGCGCGCGCTCGGCGCCGTCGATGCGCGGCAGGCGACGATGCCCGAGGCTCTTGCGTGCCGCCGCCTCCAGGGCGTCCCGCGCGTCGACCGCGACGCCGGTCGCGGCGAGTGCCTCGAGCAATGCCTCCGGCCGCTTGTACGCCGCACACGTCGGATGAAACCACAGGGTCATCTCAACCTCAGCGTACGGATTCGGCAGCCGCTCGCTGAGGCGCAACTCGCCCTTCTCGATCGGCCGACCGCAGCCGCGACACTTGGCGCGGCCGCTGGTCGCGGGCTCGATGCTGTGTGGCATGCGGACAATGATAGCCGGGGAGCTCGAGATCGTACCGCCGTGGTCCTATCGTGGCCTGGCACCACCCGGCTTCCGAGCCGCTGCGAACTGCGGCATGATGAGGGCAGTGAACACCGACGTGCTGATCTGCGGGGCCGGACCGACGGGCCTGGTGCTCGCGCTACGGCTTGTGCGCTTGGGCGTCGGGGTCCGGATCGTGGACGCCGCGGCCGAGCCGGGGACGACGTCGCGCGCCCTCGTCGTACACGCCCGGACGCTCGAGTTCTACCGCCAGGTGGGCCTGGCCGAAGCGCTGCTCCAGGATGGGCTGCGCTTTGCGGCGGTGAACCTGTGGGTCCGCGCCCGCCAGGCGGGACACGTCGTCATCGGCGAGCTCGGGAAGGGGATCAGTGCCTATCCTTTCATGACGGTCCACCCGCAGGATCGGCACGAGCGGTTCCTGATCGAGCACCTCAGGCGTGCCGGCATCGAGGTCGAGCGTCAGACCGCGCTCGTCGACTTTGCGCAAGCGCCGGACCGCGTCCGGATTCGGCTCAAGCACGCGGGTGGCGAAGAAGAAACCTGTGAGGCGGCCTATGTCGCGGGCTGCGACGGAGCCCATTCGCGGGTGCGTGACGTCCTGGGCGTCGGCTTTCCCGGCGGGACCTATTCGCACGTCTTCTACGTCGCGGACGTGGTGGCGAGCGGGCCGGTGATAAACGACGAGCTGCACGTGGCGCTCGACGACGCCGACTTCCTGGGGATCTTCCCCCTGAAAGGCGGGCGGACGGGGCGGCTGATCGGCACGGTACCCGCGGAAGACGAAGACGCGAGGGAGTCGCTGCGCTGGGAGGACGTCGGCCGGCACGTGGCCGAGCGCATGGGTATCCAGGTCGAGCGCGTCAACTGGTTTTCGACCTACAGGGTCCACCACCGCGTGGCCGGCCGGTTCCAGCAGGGGCGGGTGTTCCTGCTGGGTGATGCCGCGCACATCCACAGTCCCGTGGGCGCCCAGGGGATGAACACCGGCATCGGCGACGCGGTGAACCTGGCGTGGAAGCTGGCCGACGTGATCCAGGCGCGGGCCGAGGCGAGCCTGCTCGAGAGCTACGAGCCGGAGCGGATCGCCTTCGCCCGGCGCCTCGTCGGGACCACCGACCGCGCCTTCGTCATCGCGACGAGTCCCGGTCGGCTCGCCCGGTTCGTCCGGGTGCACGTCTTGCCCTGGATCCTGCCGCTCCTGTTCCATTTCAGAGCCCTGCGGCGTTTCATGTTCCGCACGGTATCGCAGACTTCCATCAGCTACCGCGGAAGCCCCCTGAGCGTGGGCAAGCTGGGTCGCGTCCACGGCGGCGACCGGTTGCCCTGGGTCGAGCTCGATGGAAGCTCGAACCCGACTGACAACTTCGCTGTCCTGGACGGCCTGGAGTGGCAGGTGCACGTCTACGGCCTGCCCGGGCCGGGTCTGGCCGAGGCATGCCAGACGCTGGGCCTGCCCCTTCATGTCTTTGCTTGGCGGCCCACCATGCGCAAGGCGGGCCTGGCGCAGGACGGCCTGTACCTGGTGCGGCCGGACGAGCATGTCGCGCTGGTCGACTCCGGCAAGAGTCCGGCCGCGCTGGCGGCTTACATGGCGGCCATCAGGGCGCGAAAAGCAGCGACTTGAGTACACCCGAAGCGGGTACAACATGCTGAAACCGCCCCGCCATCGCCAACGAGCGCCTTACGCTCACCGGGCCGGGCAGGTGGTGCTCACACTGAAGACACCCTATCGAGATGGCACGACGCACCTGGTGATGTCACCGCTGGAGTTCATAACAGAGCCTCGAGGCGGTCGAGTGTCTCGGCAGGGGGCGACGAGGTCATCGTCGTCACCTGGCTTCATCGTGCGGATCGCGACGTGCTCGAAGTGCACCCGCGCGGCGACCCCGAGAACCCGCTCGCCGGAGTGTTCACCACACGGTCTCCACACCGACCGAACCCGCTGGGGCTACATCGCGTGACCGTGCGCGAGATCTCCGGAACCCGGTTGCGCATCGGACCGATCGAGGCCATCGATGGCACGCCGGTCGTCGACGTCAAGCCGGTTCTCGTCGACTACGCCGATGCATAGCGCGACGACGGCAAAGCATCCTCTGACTGGAGCGGTTCCTCGCCGAGTTACGCTTAAGGGCGGACTCTCCAACTATTTGGATGTGCTCACGGCCAAGCGCAATCTCTTCGACGTGGAGCTCTCGCTCACAGCGACCAAACGCCTGCGCTTGGTATCCATGATCCAGCTATACAAAGCGCTGGGCGGTGGATGGTCGCCCAGCGACGCCGTCCAACGCAGTGGCGACCCGGGCCTCATCGCCGCGCCCGCCGGATCCAGGTTTTTATCGATCCGGTCAATCGAATGAGCCGCTCCTGCAATACCGCCTTTCACGACGGCCACTCGCCGTAGATCGCAGTCCCCGTGGGCGCTGGACGAGGCGCTGCCAGATACTGATGGATCTGTGCCACGGCGGCAGCACCTTCGCCGATCGCGCCGCCCACGCGCTTCACCGAGCCGGAGCGCACGTCGCCGACTGCAAATACGCCCGCCACGCTCGACTCGAGGGAAGCGGGCAGGTGCCCCGCGGCCCGGCCTGCGGTCGGCTGGCCTGTCAGCACGAAGCCACGCGAGTCGAGCGCCACGCCGCAGCCTTCGAGCCACCCGGTCTCGGGCTCCGCACCCACGAAGAGAAACACATGGCCTATCGGCCGTTCCTTCTCGATGCCTCTTTGGTGGTCGCGCCAGGACACGGCGCCAAGGCCCCCCGGCAGATCGCCGTGAAGCTGCGTCAGTTGCGCATGAGGCCGCAGCTCGATGTTCGGGGTGGCGTCGATGCGGTCTATCAAATAGCGTGACATGCTGGCGGCGAGGCTCGGACGCCGCACTAGCAGGAAGACCCTTGCGGCATGTTGTGCAAGGAACGCGGCGGCTTGCCCAGCCGAATTACCGCCGCCTACCAAGGCCACTTCCGCCTGGGCACACATCTTCGCTTCGAGGGCAGACGCCCAATACCAAACGCCCCGGCCCTCGAACTCGCTCAAGCGCGGCACGGCGGGACGACGATAGCATGCGCCGCTCGCGATCACGATCGTCTTAGACCTGAGCTGCCGCCCATCGGCGAGTTTCAAGAACATGTCGCCATTGGATCCGGTCCTGCTGCAGTGGAGCGCGACGACCTGTTGCGGAATCAGTATCTCGGCACCGAACTTCTGAGCCTGTACAAAGGCTCGGCCGGCGAGCGCCTGACCGGAAATGCCGGTCGGGAACCCCAGATAGTTTTCGATCCGCGCGCTTGCGCCGGCCTGGCCACCAAAGGCCCGGCGGTCCAACACGACGACATGCAGACCTTCCGAGGCCGCATACACGGCGGTTGAAAGGCCGGCCGGCCCGGCACCCACCACGGCGACGTCAAAGAGCTCGTCGTGCTCGACCGTATCGAGCATGCCGATGCAGCGTGCGAGCGCGTCTTCAGAGGGGTTGAGCAGCACGGAACCGTCCGGGCAGACCACGATTGGCTCGGCCACGGCCGCGCCGTACTGCTCCATGAGCGCGGCGGCGTCGCTATCCTGGGTGGCATCGACGACGTGATGCGGCTGGTCATTGCGGCGCAGGAAGCCCTGCAATCGGAGCACCTCGGGGGACTGGGGCTGGCCGATCAGCACCGGGCCGCTGGCGCCGGCTTCGATGAGCGCGACCCGCCGCAGGATGAGCGCGCGGACAATGCGCTCGCCGAGGTCCGCCTCGGCGATGATGAGAGCGCGCAGTTGACCGGGCGGCACGAGAAGGGTATCGACGTCTTCCTCGGCATACCCGTCCACCAGCCCGTGGCGGCCGGAGAGTTGAG
>JALZID010000124.1 GCA_030860485.1 Pseudomonadota bacterium
GGGGCAGCTCACCCTAAGCATGTCCGCCAATCCGGCGGTCCAAGAGGAGTTGTTGCATTACCTCGAAGCCGTGCAAGCCGCCTGAGATCCTCAGTCAAGCGACATTTATGCAACGATAGGGTCTAATCGGAACGTTACCGCTGCCGGTGGCTTTACTCGCGCTAGGTTTATTGTCTCACGCCGGTGATATATCGGAGTTAATGCTCAGGATGAAGGGACAACCGTGCCTCTGGGTTACTGGAATCATTGTAGTTGCTGTGGCAGCATTCGTGCACCTGCTACTCCGATTCCATGCATTGAGAAAAGAAGAAACTCGTGTGTGCTTGGAAACTTTTTTCCTACTTGAGTATGGCCTTGCCGAAAGCCGAAAGGGTGGCCAGCCCGCGGCCATCAACGGTGAATAAAAATACTTCATCCCCCCCCATTTCTTAGTGGTTGCCCTATGCGCCTAACAAAGAGGTTGCAGCCATGACAGGATGCGGTGAACGAAGGGAACCGCATCGCTCGCGAAAAGAGCTGGGCGAGAGATAGGTGATCGATGACCGAATACCGTCGTGCCTGGCTTCCGGGACCCACGTGGTTTTCACGGTGAACCTGGCCGAGCGGCGCGGGAATCGCCTATTGGTCGAGCGGATTGATATGTTCCGAACTGCGTTGCGTAATGTTCGCGCGTGGCACCCCTTCCACCTGGTAGCGATTGTAATCCTGCCGGATCATTTACATTGCGTCTGGACGCTGGGCCCCCGGTGATACGGATTCAGACGTGGATGGGTGAGACGCGTATCCGTTGGCCTCATTTCAGTTTCCATGCGTTCAGGCGGCGAGGAATGTATATCCGGAGGATGCGGGTGGCGAGAACGTCCCAAGTCTTGCGGCAGGGGAGTAACGGAGCGATGCGGTTCTCTTCGTTCACCGCATCCTGTCGCGTACTCAACGTTGGTGGTAGGATGTGCGAATGCCGACGGTCTTGAGGAGCGGACCCTATCGCGCGTACTTCTTCAGCCATGAACCGAATGAGCCACCGCACGTCCACGTCGACCGAGACAAGCTATCGGCAAAATTCTGGCTGCAGCCCGTTGCTCTCGCACGGAACTTTGGCTTTCCCGCCCACGAGCTGCGACGAATCCGTATATTAATCGAGGAGCATCAGACGCGCTTTCTGGAGGTCTGGAATGGGCACATTGGCACTCAGCGCTGACGAGAGAGTTCGCGACGTCCGCTTCTCGGAAGATTCGCTCACCGTGGACCTGATGGATGGTCGAACGATTTCGGTACCGCTGGAGTGGTACCCGAGGTTGGCGGGGGCGAGTCTGGAGCACCTTCAGAATTGGACCCTGTGCGCAGCCGGTTATGGAATTCACTGGCCCGACATTGATGAGGATCTGAGCACCGAGGGCATGCTCCGAGGTGCGCCCGCACCAGGAGTGCGAGCGGAGAGCCGAACAAAGCGCTCCACCCGACCGGGGCCACGAGGCCGACCGGGCAAGCGGGCACCGGCGCGTTCTGGGCGCGGCGGGTGAGCGCCGGCATTATTGTGCCAAGCGAAGCCTGGCGTATCTTGCGGGGTGCGAGTCCCCCTCGGGTAACGGTCAACCCACCCACCCGTATCGAGTGTTGCGCCTGCGGCGGAGCGCCCGAATGGTCGGGAGACTGTGAGGCGCGTGAACAAGACAAATGAAGCGTATACCGAGAGGCCTGTAGTGTAGGCCCCCCGCTTATAGCTATTAGTGCATGCAGGGGCAGGCTGCGGGGAAGCCGTGCTCCCTGAAGTGCTGGTACAGTTCCGGAAGCCGGGGCCAAAGAGTGGCCCAGACTGGGCGCACCGAAGGATGCGGCGCGGATGCTGCGGCTCTTCGCGCGGCGCGCGCTCATCACACCGGAGGCGGCGGCCGAGAGGCGACGATGGGGAGCACGGGGATGGCTTCTCCCTCGATGCCGCTACGCATCGAGGCCAGGGACCGGAAGGGGTTGGAGCGCCTGGCGACGCTCATCGCGCCACCACGCCGGCACCGTCACCGCTGTCATCGGGCGCTGACCCCACCGTTTCGCCGGGAGCAAAACGGGACAGCGCTAGCTGGTCCTAAGAAGGACCTGACCCCAGTGAAGGGGTCCGCAATGCCCCGCGGCGTGCGGCGGTGACCGACTGGGGCCCGCGTCGCTCATGGCCCACCGCGACGGAGATACGCCCGCGCACGGGCGCGCGCCCGTGCTGCCCCCTCGACATCACGCAGTCCCGCCCGCGCTTTGCCGACCAGGAGCCAGTTTCCCGCCAGCAGCCGGCGCTTGCCGCGCGCCAGCACGTTGGATCTCTTCGCCAGCTCGATGGCAAGGGAGTGCTGCCCCTCCTGGAGTCGCAGCACCGCGAGGCGGTGCCAGAGCCACGGGTTGCGCGGCTCGATGCGGATGGCGCGTTCCAAGGTCGCCGCGGCCTCTTCGGACTTCCCGGCATTGGCGAGCGCCTGCGCTCGCGTGAGCAGCACCATCGGCGCGGGCCCGGCCGCGGGCTCGGCTGCACGGGAAGTCGGCGCGGCGGGCGCTAGCGGGCCGCAGGCCAAGCTTGCCAGGAGACCGAGACGAGCGCAGAGCGCGCGCGTACTTTTAAAGGACATTAGGGGTACCCGGCCCTCGTAAAGTAAGGGAATGAAAGGCGCGAGATTCACGGCACGAGACCCGACACCGCCTCTTCCCCACAATGCCGGAACCGCGCGGGGCGATGCGGCGTGATGAACGGGAATCGCCGCGCACCGGGACACGCGGCCTCGGTGCGGGCACCGCTCACGCCATCGACCCAGTGCCATTCGATCCCCTCCGGCGGGTTGAGGTCCAGCGACGAAGGGGGGCGCGCGCGCATCATGGCCGACCACACCTGCATGGCGCCCGCCGCGCCGGAAAGGCCGGCCGGCCGATTGTCGTCTCGGCCCACCCACACCGTGGCCAGCATATCCCCCCCGAAACCCACGAACCAACTGTCGCGCAGATCGTCGGTGGTTCCGGTCTTGCCGGCGAGCGGCAGGGCACCGCGGAACGCGCGCGAGAGCTGGGCGGCCGTGCCCGATACCAGGACCTCGGTCAAGAGCGTCTTGAGCAGGTAGGCCGGGGCCGGCGCGATCGTCTGCCGCACGATCAAACCGTGGCGCTGCAACGGCCGGCCGTCTTGCGTCAGGACCTCGCGTATCGAGTGCAACGGACTGTGGAACCCATCGCTCGCGATGGTCTGATACATCTGCGTGACCTCGAGCGGCGAGAGATCGATCGCGCCGAGGAACAGCGAGGGATAGTCCGGGACATCGTCGGGGATCCCGAGCCGCGCGAGGGTGCGGCGCACCTCGCCGGTCCCGACGCTCATGCCCAACCGAACGGTGGCGAGGTTGTACGAACGTGCCAGGGCCTCGTGGAGCGGAACGGTGCCGTGCGTTTCCTTTGTGTAGTTGTGCGGCACCCACTTCACCCCGCGCCGATCGACCCAGCTGAACGGTCGATCCTCCAGCGACGAGACTGCATTGAAGCGATCGGGCCGTGACAGGGCCGCGAGATAGACGGCCGGTTTGATCAAGGATCCGATCGGTCGCCGGGCATCCAGGGCGCGGTTAAAGCCGCGATAACGGGTGCGCCGATCGCCGCAGAGCGCCAGGATCTCGCCGTTTTCCGGGTGTATCGCGATGACCGCCCCCTGCAGCGTCCCGCGTGGCATAAGGCTCCCGCGTTCGAGCGCCGTGAGGCGCTCGGACAGCGCGGCCTCGGCGCGCCCTTGAACGATCGGATCGAGGCTCGTGAAGACCTGCAAGCCTTCGTTTTCGAGGTCCTCCTCACGATAGATCCGCCGCAGCTGGCGCCGCACCACCTCGGTGAAGGCCGGGAAGCGGGTGGCGGTGCCGGATGCGCGCGCCGTGACACCGAGCGATGCGCGGCTCAGGAGCTCCGCGTCCCGTCTGGTGAGCATGCCTTGCGCGGCCATGCGCGCCAGCACATCGTTGCGGCGCTTGAGGGCGCGGCTCGGATGGCGGCGCGGGTTGTACAGCGACGCGCCGCGCACCATGCCGGCCAGGAGGGCCAGCTGCGCTGTGGACAGCTCGGCGAGCGGCCGGCCGAAATAGAACTGCGCGGCGAGCCCGAAGCCATGGATCGCGCGCGGCCCGTCCTGGCCGAGATAGACCTCGTTGACATAGGCCTCGAGGATCTCCTCCTTGCTGTAACGTAACTCCAGCAAGAGCGCCATGATTGCCTCGCTGATCTTGCGCCCCAGTGTGCGCTCGGGATTGAGATAAAAGTTCTTGACGAGCTGCTGGGTCAAGGTGCTGCCGCCCTGCCGAACCTCGCCCGCACGCAGGTTTTCCATTAGAGCGCGCAGGATGGCGAACGGGTCCACACCAGGGTGCCGGTAGTAGGCCTTGTCTTCCACGGCGATAAGCGCCCGCACCAGCCCCGCGGGGATCTCGTCGCGTCGCACCAGGAGCCGGTCTTCGTTGTGGCGCGGATAGATGCGGGCGACTTCGACCGGATCGAGCCGCACCAAGGCCAGCGATTCTTTCGTCTCGCCCTCGCGTAAGTGGCGTACGCGCCCCCTGGAGAACTCGATCTCCACTGCCCGCGGGGGTTCGCGGCCATCCCAGAATACGAACCCGCGGGTCGCCACCCGCAGGCGTTCACCCAGGACCCGATACTGCCCCGGCTCCGTCACGCGGCTCACCTCCCGATAGCCCAAGAGCGCCAACTCACTCCGGGTATCCGAGAGGGCCTGGGCCTTCCCCGCGTACAGCTCCAGCGGGCGGGCGTAGACGCGCGCGGGCAGCGCCCAGCGCCGGCCTTCGAACTGGGTTCGGACCTTATGGTCGGTCCAAATCAGCCATACGAGGGCCACGACGAACGGGAGGATCAGGAGACGGACCGACCAGATGCGCAGAGCGCCACGCGCTGTGCTCGGAGACCGCCTGCCTCCAGCGGCGCGATCGGGTCGTGGCACGTTGGATTCGGGAGGGAGTAGAGAGCGGCACTATCCAGCACGCAGTGTAGGGCAAGCCCACGGAAATGCGAAGCCCGCCCCTGGTCGATCGTTTGGGGTCGATCGACTTCAAGGACCGAGCTCAAGGCGAACGATGTCGAGGGGATCGATCTTTCGAGGCCACGGGCTGGGGGAGGGTCGAACGCCGCGC
>JALZID010000125.1 GCA_030860485.1 Pseudomonadota bacterium
GTTGTTACCGAACCATCACGTATTTATTCCTGTTGAAAGCGGGACGCAATGGAACATGAGAGGACATTTGCCATGAGAATCTTACATGTATCGCTGTTCATGGCTGTTTTTGTCTCTTAGCGGGTGCCACGCCACGAGTGGCGGGGTACTCGGCGGCGCGCTCGGCGGTGGTGTTGGGTCAGCACTGGGCGGACCATGGGGTGGTGCACTGGGGGGTGGCCTGGGGGCCGCGGTAGGCCAGCGGCATGACAGAGTTATGACGGCCACTATGAAGATCACGGTGACCATTATTACGAACGACGGCGTCACAGGCACCGCCACCACTATAAAGGCCACGATGACGACTTCTACGATGACTAGTGTCGGGTAATTTCTGGAGGGGATTACGGATAACAGTCCCACAGTGATCAGAGAGTCGTCCCTCCTGCGAAGTTTCTCGAAGCTCCCTGATGACGCGTCGCCGCAATCCGCCTCCAATTTGGCTGGGACCAACCGGCAGCGCGAATCGTCCGCACAACCGAGTTACAAAAAAGCCCGGCACAAGGCCGGGCTCTCGATTCATGATAAGCAATCTTAAGGAATCACGAGACTCCCTCAGGTGCTTTCTCTAAATTTAACGGAATTGCGCCATCTTCGATGCCGGGGGGTTCAATTTCAGTGGCCTCATCGCCCGTAGCCGCAGCCTCATCTCCGGCAACAACACCGCCCTGATCGGCCCGGAGGTATTGAGCACCCCCTTCGGGCTGAACAACTTCTTCTTTTCTCGCCCAATAAAGTCCGTAAAGACCGATGAGCGCTACTAATACTGGAATAAGCATACCAATCTCGTCCATAAATTCCTCCTATATTCCCTTCTATTATTTCTCACATGCGACCCTGCTTCCCGTAGCTCTCATCACCAAAGGGAGCAAAATAATTATATCGTAGCGCGTGTCCCTGATCTATTGCCAAGAGCGCAGGCAATGCGGCAGAGATCCCTGACAAGCGGAAGGCCCTGACAGGATTGCAGGGGACCCGATCACCGACCGTTCCGTTCGGTCGATGGAGTCGGTCGTCGGAATATTAGGGTTGGCAAAACTCAATATGACCAAGGGTGAGGAAGCCGCTCGTGGGGGCCGCGTGGTCCGCTGCCGCGAAGAAAATGCGTTGCACCATGGATGAGCGTCGTGGTGTGGGTTTCTCGGTTCAGCTCCGTGGAGGAGAAGGGGGTATAATCGTGTTGAAGCGTCTCGGAGGGATACTGCTATGAGTGGACTATTGGACGGACAAATCGCTCTCGTGACCGGCGTAAGCAACGACGGCCAGATCGGACAGAGTGTCGCACAGATCTTCGCTTACAACGGTGCTGGCATAGGGATCGCTGCACGGTCACAGAAGAATGTTGAAGCGCGTGCCAAAGAGCTTGAGGCAGAAGGCGCGAAGGCGCTCGCTCTTCCGGTCGATCTCGCCGATGAAACCCAAGTCGGCCAGGCTGTAGAGCGTATGATCGCTCACTATGGGAGGATTCACATATTGGTCAACCTCGCGGGCGGTTTGACACGGTACAAGGCAGCGGTCGATCACACCCTCGATGACTGGAACGCCGAACTCAACAACAATCTTCTCACCGCATTCCTTTGCTCTCGCGCGGTGTTTCCCCACATGCGTAAGAGCGGAGGGGGTTGCATCATCAACTTCTCGCGCGCCGGGCGCCCTCAAGCCAACATGGTCGCCTACAATTGTGCGAAGGCCGCGATTGAAGCGCTCACGCAGACGCTGGCTCTGGAAGGACGGGATGCGAAGATACGGGTGAACGCCGTCGCGCTCGGCTTAGTGGATACAGCCTCCAACCTTGCAGCCATGAAGCCAAAAGACCTTACCAAATGGGCCAAGCGGGATGATGTTGCGCAGGCGGTGCTCTTCTTGGCCTCCGATGCCGCGCACGGCGTCACAGGACAGATCCTCCCGGTGGCCGGCTGGGGCATATAGGTGTTCGGAGGCGAGGAAGGGGTACTGAATCCTACGACACGTACTCACGTACGCGTAAGCTCGCAAGACCGTTTAAGCAGACGCTGGTCTGTGGCGGGATCTCGCCAGAGTCCTCGTCTCGCTTCACGTGCCGTTCTTTCAAGCCCAAAGAGCATCTGGTTTTTCGCATACTTTCGATACACCCAGGCGTAACCAAGCTGCACCATCTTCTCGTTTATATTCCCACTTTCCGCAAATACCTGCCCGACCGTTCTTCCGTATCGATCGCGATCAACGGTAACAACCCCGACGGTTTTTCCGAAGACAAGTTCGGACATTGCTTGTTTTGCCCGTGAGCCGAAAGGTTGTCGTTTCTCAGGCGCATCGATCTCCGCGAGGCGCACCTTGATTTGTGTT
>JALZID010000126.1 GCA_030860485.1 Pseudomonadota bacterium
GCTAAGCGAGACGGGATCATCAATGCGACTTTGCACAGCAAGCCCAACGGCAGAACGCATTGGAGTTGCCGGGTCATGGCGGAGGCGCTCGATGTCAGCAAGAACACGGTGAACCGCTTATGGCAGCTGCACAATATCAAACCACACCTGAGCCGCACCTTTAAGCTCTCGCGGGATGCGCAATTCCTGGAGAAGCTGACCGATGTGGTGGGGTTGTACATGAACCCGCCCGACAAGGCGCTGGTGCTGTGCTTGGATGAAAAGAGCCAGATCCAAGCATTGGATCGGACTCAACCGGGGCTACCACTCAAGAAAGGCCGGTGCGGTACCATGACGCACGACTACAAACGCAATGGCACCACCACGCTCTTTGCGGCGCTCAACGTATTAGACGGCAAGGTGATCGGTGAATGTTATCCCCGGCACCGTCATCAAGAGTGGCTGAAATTTCTGCGCCGCTTGGACCGAGAGTTTCCCCAGGACCTACAGTTGCACTTGGTAATGGACAACTACGGTACGCACCAGGAGCCGCACGTGAAAGCGTGGCTGAAGCAGCATCCCCGGTTTGTGTGCCACTTTGTTCCGACCAGTTCAAGCTGGCTGAACCTGGTGGAGCGCTGGTTTCGAGAATTGAGTGAGCAAGCGATTCGACGCGGCAGCTTCATGAGCGTGTATCGGATTTACAACAGGCGATTGACGAATTTACGCAAGCCTGGAACCAAAACCCGAAGCCGTTCATCTGGACGGCCACCGTAGGGCAAATCATCGAGAAGGTCGACCGGGCGCCGGTCAAGATGGAGCAGATCAAGCCCGGATCCACCCAGCCCCGAGGGAAAAACAAGAAGGGATAATCTGTAAAGTTATTCAAGGGACACTACACTAGCTGTTCATTCAACGCGGACGCTCGTAAACTCGCGCCGGTTAATTCAGCGTTGGGGCCCGAAACAATCATGACTTGGTTATTTGGCATCGTTATTCTTGTCCTGATGGTGGCTTCAACAGGATTCCGAAAGTTTGCTCTAGCCTTAGTTGCGCTTGGCGCGGCTGGGGGCGGTGCCGTATATCTCTATAACGAACACGAGGAAAGTAGTTCTCTCTCTCGTATTCCAATCTCTAAGTTGGTTTTCGAGAACGTCACACTCAAACCGGTTACAGCAGCTACAAGATGTCTGGTCGCATCAAAAACAATTCCCGGAAGTTCACTCTTAAACAAGCGGCCTTTGTTGTCACAATGCTAGACTGTGCCCGTGAGTCGGATATAAAAGCCGGCAGGTTCCCTCGACTCGATACACCTTCACGGAACGCCTCACGCTGATGGCCGTGACCCCGAAGGCCCGCACGATGTCGGCTTGCTTGGCATTGCCGTTCACACAGAGTTGATGATCCTCCGGAACGTCGCCTTATCGTCTTCTGCGTAAAGGAACACCTATGTCCCTCGGTCCGATCCGCGTGTCCGGTCGGACGCGCGATCAGGACTGCGGCAGCGCCTCTATCACCACGCGCTCGCCATGTCCCTGGGCGAACGGTACGACGGTGCCGATCTGCCAGGCGGTCTCGCCCGAGCGGGACAGCAACGCGATGGCTTTCGCCGCGTCCGGCTCGGCGACCACCGCTACCATGCCGACGCCGCAATTGAAGGTGCGGTGCATCTCGCGCCAGGCGATGGCATCCTGGCCCTGGGTCCAGTCGAAGACCGGCGGGCGGGGCCAGGCGCGCGTCGATGATGGCGCGGATGTCGGGCGGCATGATCCGCGGCAGGTTCTCGTAGAGCCCGCCGCCGGTGATGTGCGCGAGCGTTCGGACCGGTAGCTGGCCGATGAGGTCGAGGATCGGCCGCACGTAGATGCGGGTCGGCAAGAGGAGGGCTTCGGCGAGCGTCCGCCCGTCGAGCGGCTGGGCAAGCTCCGCCTGCCGGTGCTCGATGAGCCTCCGGATCAGGGAAGAACCGTTGGCGTACGGGCCGCTGGCCGCGATCCCGATGAGCGCGTCGCCCGCCCGCACCGCGCGCCCGTCGATGACGGCGCCGACCTCCACCAACCCGACGCAGAAGCCGGCGACGTCGTAGTTCCCCGTGGCATAGAGGTCCGGCATCCGCCGTCTCCCCGCGCACCAGCGCCGCCCCGGCCTGTTTGCAGCCCGCCGCGATGCCGGCGATGACACGCGCCGCGACCTCCACGCCGAGCCGTCCGGTCGCGAAGTAGTCGAGGAACAAAGAGCGGCTCGGCGCCTTGGACGACCACGTCGTTTACGCACATGGCCACGAGATCGATGCCGATGGTGTCGTGGCCATCGAGCGCGAGGGCGAGCTTCTGCTTGGTGCCCACGCCGTCGGTCGAGGACACCAAAATGGGGTCTGGATAGCCGAGCCCGGCCAGGCGGAACAGGGCCCCGAAGCCGCCCACGCCGCCCATGACCCCGGCGCGCACGGATACCTGGGTACCCTGCGCCAGGGGCTTGATGCGTTCGACCAGGGCGTTGCCGCGCTCGATGTCCATACCGGCATCCCGATAGCTGTGTGGCGGCTTACCCATGCCATCATGGTAACGATGCCCGCACGGTTTTACTAGTTAATTGGCCCGGCAAACCTTGACGCCTACACGGGTCTTCGCATAGCGTGCCCCATGCGCCGGACCTTGGCCTTTCTAATTTGCCTGGTGTTCATTCCCGCTATCCCGGCCTTCGGCGCGCGCCTCAAGGACCTCTATGAGGCCGAGGTGCCGGTCACGGGTCGCGACCCGGCGGCTCAGACGCAGGGCATGCAGACGGCCCTGCGCCTCGTGCTCGTCAAGCTCACCGGCGACCGCAATGCGGCCGGCCGCCCGAGCGTCGATCGTCTCATCAAGAATCCAGAGGCGTTCGTGCAGCAGTACGGCTACCGGCAGTCCGAAGGCATGAGCAACGGCTCCGGGACCCCGGTGCCGGTCTTGTGGGTGAAGTTCGATCCCGAGGCGCTGGAGCGCGGGCTGGAGCAGGCGGGGGCGCCGGTGTGGGGCCGCGAGCGTCCCGCGCTGCTCCTGTGGCTCAGCGTCGACGAAGGAAGTGGCCGGCGTGTGTTGAGCCGCGATGACCCCCAAGATCAGAAGATGCTGGCGTATCGCGAGGCCTTGCATGCGCGCGCCCGCTGGCGCGGCGTGCCCCTGGTGTTGCCGGTCCTCGATACCACCGATGAGGCGTGGTCCGAGGCCATCGCCGTGTCCCTGCCCATGAGCGAGCAGATCGCCGCGGCCGCGCGTCGCTACGGTGCCGATGCGATCCTTGCCGGGCAGTTGGCCGGGATCTCGCCGGCCTTGTGGCAGGCCGAGTGGACCTTGTTCGCCGAGGGCCGGAACGAGTCCTGGTCGTCACAGGGCGATCTGCCTGAGGTGGCGCTGGACGAGGGGATAGACCTGGCGGTGGACGCCCTGCACGCCCACTTTGCGGGTCCCAGGGACACGCTCGAATCCGGCCTGGTCGCGCTGGTGGTGGAGGGTATATCCAGCCTAGATCAATATACTCGCGTAGAGCGTTACCTGCGCACGCTCGACCCGGTGCGCCAGGTGGACGTGAAAAGACTCGAGCCGGGCCGAGTCGAGTTCCATCTCACCGCCCGCGGCGGCGCCGAGGCGGTGAGCCGCGCGATCACCTTGGGCACGACCTTGCAGGCCTTGGATACCGGTACAGAGGTGGGCCATTATCAGCTCTCGTCGCCATGACATCGGTCCCCTTCCGGGCCGCCACCGCCGGCGCTCGACAGCTGCTCTTGCCGTTCGCGACCGACCGGCCGGGTTTCGAGGCGTTCGTACTGGGGCGCAACCGAGAGGCCTTCGAGTATCTCCTGTCGCTCGCCGGAGGCGCGCCCGGTGTGAGCCTCTATCTCCATGGGCCGAGCGGGAGTGGTAAGACCCATCTCCTGTCCGCCGCCTGCGCGCGGGTCATCGAGCGGGGAGGGCGCGCCGCCTATGTGGCGCTCGGGTCGCTGCCGGTCGGCGATCTGGCGCGCCCGACGTGGATGGAAGGCCTCGATCTCTTGTGCATCGACGACGTTCAGGAGGTGGCCGGGCGCTCGGCCTGGGAACGCGGCGTGATGGGACTCTACGACGGGGCCAGCGACGCGGGCGCTGCGTTGGTACTCGCCGGGCGAGGGAGCCCGGGCAGCCTAGGCCTCACGCTCCCCGATCTAGAATCCCGGCTCGCTTGGGGGCTCGTCTATCATCTCGAGATGCTGGATGATCGCGACAAGCACGAGGTATTGATGCTGCGGGCCAAAGGACGGGGGATCGATTTGCAGCCCGAGGTGGCGGAGTACCTGCTGTGCCGTTATCCCCGCGGGATGGCGGACCTCTGCCGGTTGCTCGACCGGTTGGACGACGGGGCGCTCGTCGCACAGCGCTCCATCACGATACCGTTCGTGCGGGATATATTAGAAGACTTACGTGAGCGAGGTGGAGAACGATGAACGCGGGCCGTGCGGAAGTCAAACAAGTGGCGGAGTGGTATTGGGCCGGCTGGGCGCTGTTCAAGAAAAATCCGGCCATCTGGGTGTTGTTCACGCTCATCTGGCTGGTGCTGGCGTTCGTCTTGTTGCCGATACCGCTCATCGGCCCCATCGCCTGGTGGGTGATGACGCCGGTGCTGTATGGCGGTTACCTCCTCGCCGCGCGGGAGCTGGAACACGGCCGGACACCCGTGGTACGCCACCTGTTTCAAGGCCTGCTCGAAAAAGACCAACGCGGGCGGCTGTTGACCATCGGGGTGATCACCTTGGCGGCCTTGGTCGTCCTGTTCGTGGTGTTCGGGGTGGGATCGCAGATGGGGGGCGGCGCCATCGATCCCGACCACGTCAGGAGCCTCGCCGAGTGGCTCAACCTGTTTCTCAGGGCCTTGCTCGTGGCCATGGTCTCCGGAGTGTCCGGCATGGGCATCATCTACTCGAGCCCGCTCGTGCTGTTCACGCCTATCGACGGCTTCGAGGCGGTCATGACGAGCTTCGAGGCTTGCTGGAACAACTGGCGGGTGCTGCTGGCCTTCTTCGGGGTGTTCACGGTCCTGGCGCTCGGGGCGGTCTTGACGCTCGGTCTCGGTTTCCTGGTGGTGATCCCGGTGGCCTATTGCGCGAGCTACCAGAGCTACAAATCGCTGTTCGGCGAGCCTGAGGGTGTGTGAACACCTACTGTGCGCGGGATCTCTCGCCTTCCGAAGGAGGTTCTATCACAAATTCTGGGACAGCGCGCGCTGGCGGTCGGCGTCCGCCAGCGCCTGTGCCGTGGCGGCCAGCCGCAGGCCGAGCGCGATACAGAGCCGCTTTTCTTCCTCTCTCAGCGGTAGATCGCTGTCCGTGCCGGCGACGTGCGCGGGCCCGTAGGGGCTGCCTCCGCTCTCTGTCGTGAATAGCTCGGGCTCGCTATAGGGCAGGCCCATGAGCAGCATCCCGTGGTGCAGGAGCGGCAGCATCATCGATAGGAGCGTCGTCTCCTGCCCCCCGTGCAGGCTGGCGGTCGAGGTGAACACCGCAGCCGGCTTGCCGATGAGCGCCCCGGACAGCCACAGATCCGAGGTCCCATCGATGAAGTATTTGAGCGGTGCGGCCATGTTGCCGAAGCGCGTCGGACTGCCGAGCGCCAGCCCCGCGCATTCGACCAAGTCCGCGCGCGTAGCGTAGGGCGGGCCGCTCTCCGGGATCTCCTCCGCGCTCGCCTCGCACACCGTCGAGACCGCGGGCACGGTCCGCAGCCGTGCCGCGCACCCTGGCACGCGCTCGACCCCGCGCGCCACGCACTGCGCCATGTGCGCGACGTTGCCGTAGCGGCTGTAGTAGAGGACCAGGACCTCCATCATATGAAGAAGGGGGATCACAGGATCCCGAGGATTTCGAGCACGCGCTCCGGCGGCCTGCCGATCACGGCCTTGTCGTCGACCACGACGATGGGGCGTTCGATCAGGATCGGATGGGCGATCAGGGCATCAAGGAGCGCTTCGCGGCCGACATTCGGATCGCCCAGACCGGCCTCGGCATAGACCGGCTCGGTCTTGCGCAGCAGCTCGCGCGGCTCGATCCCCAGGCGTTTGAGGAGTCGTGTCAGGGTCTTGCGGTCCGGCGGGGCCTTGAGATACTCGATGACCTCGGGCTCGATGCCCCGATCCTCCAGGAGCTTGAGGGCCGCGCGTGACTTGGAGCAGCGCGGGTTATGGTAGATCGTCACCTTCATGCAACTGCCCTCCGGGCGTTTGGGGGTGGCCATCTTACACCGGATCACGGAGTCGAAAGCGAGGGTTGGCCAGCCGCGATGCAATGGGCTATGGAGGGACCCCATGCCCCGCCGCCCGCGAATTTGCAAGAATGACCCGAGGTAATGCGCTCGGCGACGGCCTTAAGTGAGGGGAAGTCGTTGGGCGTGAGCGCTTTGCGTTGCAAGATCGAAAAGAAGATCTCGATCTGATTCGACAAACTGGCATGTCCCGGGTTAGGAGGACCTTTCGGGCGCTCCTCCGATCTCTTTGGCCGCGGCTTTCGACAGGTCGATGTCCCGGCCTTTGGCGTAGGGGCCCCGGTCGTTAATTTGTACCTCCACTGACTGACTCCCCGGTCTCCAGGTTCGTCACTTTCACTTCCGACCCGTGCGGGAGGGTCGGGTGCGCGACGGTCAGGTCGCCCTGGTCGAATTTCTCTCCGCTAGCCGTCTTCTTCCCGTGAAAGCCCTGCCGTAGTACGACGCCTCAACCCACTTGCTCGATCACTTTCTCACGCCTCCGTCGCGGCGTCCGTGCTGTGGCTGTGCGGCGCCGCGGCCGCCGATGAAGCCTCGCCGAAAAGGTCGAGAAACGGGCCGAGCGGACCGAGAAGGCTGAAGGTACCATGACCTGGTGGAGGACGCCGTCCGCACGAAAACCGACACCGGAAGCGGAGTACGGGGAGTGCGCGTAATGGGGTGTTCATGGTAACGATCTAAGTTATTGCCGCTGTGGCTAGTATCGCAATACCGCTGCCAAAAGGTCTCCACCTGGCACTTCGCCCGGCTTGACAACGTATACGGTTCCGCCGTTGAGGTAGGTTTGCACTGCCGCGAGATCGAGCAAGTCCTCATTGTTCGGATGCGCGGCATCGTGCCGATCGATCACACGTTTCTCTGCATCGAAAGGTGCCCCATTGGCGCACGCCATTGGCGAGAAACAAGGTCTCGATCCGACCATCGACGGCGGCAACTACGACCTCGGTGAGCCGGTTGGAGCTCTTTTCCTGGCTCGCCATGGCATAGTACCTCTCTCGCGCTTCGCTGCGTCTGGCATTAAAGCGAGGCCGGACGAGTTGCCACGCTTGCTCGTGCAGCGCTTCACCACCTCGGGTCTCAGGATTTCCGGTGATCCCCTCCTCTAGGACCTCTGGGTAGCGGCTCACGGCGCGGTAGATCGGCAACAAATAGTCCACACCTGCGAGAACAAGCGGCGCCCCGGTATGACTTAGGTACTTCTTCAGCCCCTCATCGAGCAACGATAAAAACTTGCGGAGCTCCGGCTTGACGTCGTCTTTCCCGGCGCCTTGGGCATGATAGATAGGCGAGCCAACACCACCGGTGTGAAACTGCAGCTGTTCTTCCGTGAGGTCGTGACCGAGCGCCTCGGCAACCGAGCGGGGAACCTCATCGCCCAGTATGACTTCACTGATGTGATAGCGGCTGCCCCGAAATAACCGCACCTGGTTTTGGCTAAGGGCAAGCAGGTAAAAAACCCCATCTCCGCTAATCAGAGGAAACAGTGGCTTCAAGTGGAAGCGGTGCTCGACCACGGCCAATTCTTCGAACCTCTCCGCCAGGCTAAACGATTGCGCGAACTCCCGGGCAAGGAAAAAGGCGAGTCCGTCGGATTGGTGCTGCCAAAAGTCGTCGTCCTGGAGACGCTCCTGCGCGGGATTCAACAGGGCCTCGATCTCCGGTTTCCGTATCTCTTGTTGCTTGAGCTGAAATTCAACCTCGCTTATCAGGTTCTTGAAGCGAATCGGGCCTTGTTGGATCTCGGCACCCGCCCGCGCGGTCGGCATGAATAGCGACACATGCGGTCCCTCTTGCCGATGCCCTGCCAGGGCGCGCAGCTCGTCGCTTGAAATCATCATTGGTCGGCCTTACTCGTACAGCGAGCTCGCCACGTTACGACGGTCCACGCTTAGCTCTTGCGGCGGACTGTGGTGGCATCTCCGGTGGGGGCTCAGGCGGAATTTCCACGGGTGGTTGCGGAGGCGGCTCCTCGGGAGGATGCTCCGGGGGGTATACAGGCGGCTCAAGGGGTGGCGGTACTTCAGGAGGACGCTCGAACGGTTCCTCCACTGGAGGATTAGGCGGTTGCTGCTGCGTCTCGATCATCGTTATCTCGCCGTCTCGCGGGCGTTGTCACCATCCCCGCTATCTCAGGCGCCGATAGGACGGGCCGCTGCGCCCTCCTGGATGCGTATCTCGACCGCGTCCCAGTCGATGTTCGAGAAGAAGGCCTCGATGTACT
>JALZID010000127.1 GCA_030860485.1 Pseudomonadota bacterium
GCGAAGCGATGCGCATGCGCGCATCTTGCGGCGCCCTCCCCTCGGGGTCAAACATCCATCGCGCGGGCCGAGCACTGTCGGACCGCGGAATCCACCTTCGGCGGGACGTGAGCCTCGTGCGCGCTCCATGCCCCGGCCGCGGGGCCCAAGTCACGTCCGCCTTCGACTGGGCGATCATGCGGATGTGCGAATACTGCCGCGCCGTGGTAGCCCGCGGGAAGCTCGTGTCATCAGATCCGGCAAGGTGGCGATGCTGGTGGACACAGGCTCGCTGCTCTCGGGGGTGGCCGAGCGGCGCCGGTTCCGCCTGTTGGAGGGTCTGCGTGGGCGGTGAGCTGGCAGTTTTACTCCATCGCCAGGGACGCTATGGCCTTGTATAAGCCTTGGACCACCTCGGCCATGGCCGCGTAGTCGACTTTCTCGGGGGTGTCCTGGGCGGTGTGGTAATAGGCATAGCGGTAAAAGGCCGTGTCGGTCACCATGAGGGCCGGATAGCCCTGGCGCCAGAACGACTGATGGTCGCTCCATGAGACGCCCGGAACGAAAGAGAACGTGGCCACATGCTCGACGGGAAAATCCGAGCCCGCCTGAAACGCGGCCACCGCTTGCTTGAGCATCTCCCGCGAGCTGAAGTTCGAGACGAAAGCGATGAAGTTGCCGCGGTCCGGATAGAAATACCGGAACAGCGGCGGATAGCGTTGGCTTCCGGGCCGATCGCTATACGAGCCGAGCATCTCCAGCGACATCATCAGCCGGATGTCGTCGCCCCGTTCACGGGCCGCTTCGGCGTAGACCATGCTGCCCATCTGCCGCCGATAAAAGAAGGGCGGCTCCTCATTGACGAACGCCACGAAGCGCACGGTGCGGTCGGGCTTCTGCCCCGTAAACAGGCGGCTCAGCTCCAGCAACGCCGCGACCCCGCTGGCGTTGTCGTTGGCGCCGGGGCTTCCTCTAACCGAGTCGTAGTGGGCACCGATGAGAATGATCCCACGGGCTCTGCCGTTTCCCACGCGGCTGACTTCGAGGTTCTCGCAGGACAGTCCCTCGACCTCGTAGGGCTGCGAGCTCACCGGGTAACCCTGGGCGCTCCACTCCCCCCTGATGTAGGCCGCGGCGGCGTCCAGCGCTTGGGGGTGATAGACGTTGCGCTCGCCGATCTCGCCCGCGAGCCTATGGACATGGGTGCGAAGCCGCTCGGGCGCGCTAGGCAGCATGTCCACTCGGCGCGGATGGCCGACGGTTACGCGGGGATCCTGTCCTGGCATGGCGAGCTGGAGAGGCCAGAAGAGCAGTAAGGGTAATCCCAATCGAACGACAATAGACCGGGTGCCACCACAGACAATGCCACGAATGGTCCGAACACGAGGGTGGCGTTGCAGAGTGGGATGTTCACACATTCAGCGCAGCAGGAACGCCGATCCCGTCCCCCTATTGCGCGTGCAGCTCGACGATGTCCCGATCGGCCACGGGATGATCGGGGCCTACCTGTTGGCTGTCGAACTGAGCGCTTCCCCAGATCCGGGCGAATTTTAGCGTTTGAGCGAGGTCTTTGTGCACTAGCCGGGCGATGTCCAGGACCGTCGCCCCGAGGCGCACCGCAAAAGGACGACCCCGATCGGCGGGCCTTCCCGGCGCCTTGGTGTAGACGCGAACGATCCCAAGCCCTCGAAACAGGGTCGCCCCAAGCGCGTCCAGTCCCTGTCCCGTCTTGGTGGAGGTCCCCAGGGCTGGGAAGCGTAGGCCGAGCAACTCTTCCAACGCCTTCACGTCATCGGGATCGGGGTCGAGGTCGCTCTTGTTGGCGATGAGCAAGGTGGGCAGGTGGATCCGGAACGGATCGGAGAAGCCATCGTCGCGTACTTCGTGGTCGTGTTGGCCGGTGCCCAGGAGTGTCGTGGATCCGCGCCGTAAATCCAGATCGGGCCAATGCCCTGTCAATATGATCTTCTTTTCACTCAGCCTTGCGCAAACGGCAATGATCTGCTCCAAGCACTCGGGGTCGCTCAAGTCTACGACCAGGCAAGCAGCATCGGCGTGCTCCAGCGCGCTACTCATCCACGGTTCCATGTAGGCTGCCGCGACTGGCGGCAAGTCAATGAGTTGAAAGTGCACATCCTCGAACGCCAGCATGCCGGGAAGCGGCAGCTTGGTGGTATAAGGATAGGGTCCAACCTCCGCGTGGGACCCGGTTAAGCGCACATGGAGACTCGATTTCCCGGCATTCGGTGGGCCGATCAGGGCTATCTGCGCTGCCCCCTCCGGCCGAATGGCATACAGCGGCCCGGCGCGGTTCCCGCCCCGCTTAGGCCCTTCGATCTCTTCGCTCAGCCCTTTGATACGGGATCTGATATCGGCCTGGAGGTGCTCCGTCCCCTTGTGCTTGGGAAGGGTGCGCAACATCTCCTTCAGGCACACCAGCCGCTCGTGGGGATCACGGACCTGCCTGAACGCTTGTTCGGCCTTTTTGTACTCGGCGGTAACGTTGGTAGGCATCGTTCCCACCCGAACCGAGACTAGGGTTTATCCTTCGTCGCCCCGTTCACGATGACGCTTCAGGTCTTGGCTATCAGGCGTGCGGCGAAACGCGGCGCCAGTCGCATCAATAACGGCAGCCACCGAACCTGTCCGACGAAGCACTCGTCGCGTCCCCGTGCGATGCACGCCAAGGTTTCGTCCACCACCGCTCTGGGTGCCATCTTCCGCCTGTCGATCCCAGCGGTGCTTGGGGTATCGACGAGAGGGGGCAGCGTCTCGATGACGCGAATACCACTGTCCTGTAGCTGGTAACGCAGCGCCCGGGTAAAGGCGCGCAGTCCGGCCTTGGTCGCCGAGTAGGTCGGGGCACGCCGCGCGGGGAGCAAGGCGTAGCCCGAGGTCACCATGACGATGAGCGGGCGGCGGCCCTGCCGGAGTAAGGGTAAGCATCGCCGGACGAGTAGGATAGGGGCGGTGAGGTTGATCGCGATCTCCCGGGTGATGGCTGCCGCGTCCACGTCTCCCGCGAGCATATTCACTTGCTCCATGACGCCCGCATTGTTCACCAGCACGTCCAATCGACCGTATCGCCCGATCACGAATTCCGCGAGTGCATCCACCTCGGAGATCGAGGCGACATCGCAACGTCTCGTCTCCACGCTCGGATGGGCCGCCTTGAGCGCTTGGAGAGTGGTCTCGTTACGACCGCAGGCAATGACGCTCGCGCCCTCGGCCACGAACCGCTCCACAAAGGCCCTGCCGATCCCGGAGTTGCCGCCGGTGACCAGCACGAGCCGGTCGCGGTAGCCGATGCTTGCCGAGGTCGACAGGACCTCCTCGGACGGTCCCCGGCGCGCCCGCGCCCGCTCGCTTTGGTTCCATTCAGCGGCCATCAGGAGATACTACACTTTCGGTATGAGCTTGACAGCGAGGGGACCCTTGCCATGCGCTAGCCCGGGAGCGGCACTTGACGACCGGCTTGCCTTCCTCCATGAGGGACTGCGCAACCCAAAGCCCTGCGCGACAGAACCGGTCACTTCGAACTTCATGTGGGACAACAGAGACAACTCAGCCACGACCGGCCCCACGGATGCCCGAATGGAGAGGCGCATCGCCCATCTCGATATGGACGCTTTCTACGCCTCGGTGGAGCTCTTGCGCTATCCCCGGCTCAGGGGGTCGCCGGTCGTGATCGGAGGTAAGCTTGCGCACGATGCAGGCGGCGATAGACAAGACTTCCCTCGCCTGCGCCAGTACACCGGGCGGGGTGTCGCGACCACGGCCACCTATGAAGCGCGTGCGTTCGGCATTCGGTCCGGCATGGCGCTCATGAAGGCCGCGGCACTGGCCCCTGAGGCCGTCTTGCTGCCGGCAGATTTCGATGAGTACCGGCGTTATTCGCGGCTCTTCAAGGCCGCCGTCGCCGACATTGCACCGCAGATCGAAGACCGTGGGATCGACGAGATCTACATCGATCTGACCCATGTGCCGGGTGAGACCGTTGCGCTGGCCGAGCGGATCAAGGACAACGTTCGGCGTGCCACCGGCTTGTCCTGCTCGATCGGCATCACCCCGAATAAGCTCTTGTCCAAGATCGCCTCGGAGTTCCAGAAGCCCGACGGCCTGACGGTGCTCTCGCAGGCAGACCTGCCCACACGCATCTGGCCGCTACCGGCGCGGGTTATCAACGGGATCGGTCCGAGAGCCAGCGCGAAGCTTGAAGCCCTCGGGATCCACACGGTGGGCGAGCTCGCCGCCGCCAACCCGGTGACGCTGGTCGAGACATTCGGCAGCCGCTATGGGCGCTGGCTAGTGGATGCCGCGAACGGCCGCGACGAGCGCCCGGTCGTCACGGAGCGGGTACCCAAGT
The DNA here is from genome assembly GCA_030860485.1 of Pseudomonadota bacterium. Classification (NCBI taxonomy): domain Bacteria; kingdom Pseudomonadati; phylum Pseudomonadota; species Pseudomonadota bacterium. The sequence goes on from JALZID010000127.1 coordinate 4,346, forward strand.
CGATGAGTCGCGAGACGACCTTCGAGCGCGACCTGCATCCGCGACACGACCGGGAAACCCTCTCCCGGGTCCTGCTGGAGCTCTGTCAGCGGCTGAGCGGAGATCTCGTACGCTGGCGCTACCTCGGCAAGACGGTCGGCATCAAGCTCAGGTACGCCGACTTTCACACCCTGACCCGTGACATCACGCTCGAGGCGCCAACAGCCGATGTGGCAACGATCCGCGCCGCGGCGCGCGCGTGCCTCAAACGTGCCCCGCTCGATCGCCGCCTGCGCTTGCTGGGGGTACGAGTTGCCTCGCTCGTGGGCCCAAGAGGCGATAAGGACACGATGGACCCCGTTTCCCTCCCTGACGACCACTTCCCGAGATCGGCAGTGCGGTAGAGGCGGCCTTTGATTACTCGGCCGTATGGGTGGACCTTCCGTAGCGATGCGCATCGGCGTTGATCTGGGCGGCACCAAGATCGAGGCCGTCGTCATGGACGAGCGCTCGCGTCTCGTCGTGCGTGAGCGCGTGGTGACGCCACAGGACGATTACCGGGCGACGCTGGAGACGATCGCGGTACTGGTGCGGCGCCTGGAGGCGGCCATTGGGCGTCAGGACTTGCCGGTCGGTGTCGGCCATCCGGGCGCGATCTCGCCGTCCACCGGCCTCCTCAAGAACTCCAATTCCACCTGTCTCAACGGCCGGCCCTTCCAGCAGGACCTCGAGGCGGTGCTGGGGCACGAGGTCTACCTCGCCAACGATGCCGACTGCCTCGCCGTGTCGGAGGCACGCGACGGCGCGGCGACGGGTGCGGCGAACGTCTTCGCCGTGATCCTCGGCACGGGTGTCGGCGGCGGCATCGCCATCGGCGGGCGGCTGCTGCGCGGACCCAATGCCATCGCCGGCGAGTGGGGTCACAACCCGCTGCCCTGGATCCGGCCCGAGTGGAATGAGCTTCCAGGCGCCGAGTGCTGGTGCGGACGCCATGGCTGCATCGAGATCTGGCTGTCTGGCGTCGGCCTCGCGCGCGATCACGAGCGTGTGACTGCCGAGCGTCTTTCCGGCGAAGGCGTCGTGCAGCGCGCCGAGGCCGGTGAGGAGCGCGCCGCTGCGACGCTGTCTCGCTACGCGGACCGCCTCGCGCGTGCGCTGGCGCACGTGATCAACCTGCTCGATCCGGACGTGATTGTGCTGGGCGGCGGCGTGTCTAGAGTGGAGCGCCTGTACCGCACGGTGCCGGCGCTGTGGAATCGATGGGTGTTCTCGGATCGCGTTGACACCAAGCTCCTGCCGGCATTACACGGGGACTCCAGCGGCGTGCGGGGCGCCGCGTTCCTGTGTTCCGAGAGCCAGCCGCGGTGCTAACGGTCAAGGCACTGACGGGGCTGCCGCGAGGTGGCTGGTCCCTCGGGCGCAGGAAATGGCGCCGGGACCCCGCTGGCTCATGCCGTCCTCCGAATCGGCGGCAGCGGCAGATCCTCACGCTTTTGCCCTGGGCGCATCCGATTGCCCTTGAAGTCAAGCGCTTGCGGGCAGAATGAGCTGCCGACGCCGGTCGACAACTTGCTGGCCTCGATGATCTGCTCGGCCCGTTCGAGCTTTATGACGCGCGCTCCAAGGCCTGGACCCGGCGCGGCGAGATCCGGCTTGGGTCAGCGCCGCGTAAGGGCGAGCGCGGCCTGTTCGCTGGCCTCGACCTCCTTGCACCAGTGCGTGAGGTGGGAGCTGTACAACCCTTCCCGGCTCAATGGCGTACCCACCTCGCCACTTGGCAGGCGTTGGCCTCGCGCACGATGCGGCGCTTGTACCCCGCCGAGAACTGCCGCCGCTTGGGCAGCGCGGCCACTTCGGGCGTACTGCCTACCGCGACCTTCATTGCATCGACTTCGAACAACGGTTATATCTCCTGGTTCATCCTTTCTACAGGAAACTCATAAAGAAAGGTGTCTCACGTAATGTTGACACAGGGGGCTGCAGCGCATGGTTGGGCGTGGGCCTTTCCGATGGCACCGAGGCTTGGCCAGCCACGGGCCCGACCGGCCAAGGAGAAACCAACGGCGCAGGAGACCGAAGCCCAGGTACTGAACGATAGCCGATGGCGCTCGAGCTCGCGACTCGGCGAGCGAGGAGGGCGAGGAAGCCACGGTGCTTATCGAAGAGTACGAAGGTCGGGAGGGCTTTGTGGTCATCGGCTCGATGGGAAACGGTTGCGATGCTTTGCCCGCACCCCAACGAAGCAAGCTCACCGGCGCGGCGCTGTTTGCCGCGTCCCTGTGGAGCGCCTTGTTGGGCTAACGGTGCTTGAGTAAGTCATCGACGGTGAGCCCGATGTCCTTGGCGATTTGCCTGAGCAAGATAGGCGACACATCTCTGCCCTGATGAAACGGTACGGTGGTGCATCGTCCAGTACTGTCACGAAACTGCTTGTGCGAACCACGCTGCCTGACCTCCGTGAAACCGAGCTTGAGAAGAGTGGCGACGAGCTCTGCTGGCTTCACAACTGGGATGTTGCCCATGCCTATGCAACGGCAACATTCTGAATCCCCACAAACTCAGACTCAAGTTGAGGCTCTCCATCTTCGAGAAGCATGGCTATGACCTCTTGAAGATTGCGATTGAGTTCATCGAGTGTCTCCCCTTGGGAGTGTGCGCCCGAAAAACCAGGAACAAAACCAACAAACAGTCCTGTTTGGGGACAACGCTCGATCACTGCAGAATAAACCCTCATAACCAGCCTCCAAGTTGCAGATGAGTAAAAGATTTTCAGGCTACATTGGGCACGAGACAATTCTGAAGCCCAACGACGAGCCCGACCGGGGGAGCCGAGGCGCGGCGTGTGGTCACGCAGCCAGCCTTGCACGATGACCTGATGGAGCGGATTGTGGACCCCGCGAATATGCGTCGGGCATGGAAGCGCGTGAAAGCCAACAAAGGGGCGCCCGGCAGTGATGGGATGACCCTGGAAGACTTTCCCACCTTCGCTCGTTCGCACTGGTCCGCTATCCGCCAAGACTTGCTTGATGGGACCTATCAACCTCAGCCGGTGCGTCGGGTGAGTATCCCGAAGCCCAGTGGGGGTGAGCGGTGGCTGGGCATCCCGAGTGTTGTGGACCGGGTGATACAGCAAGCCATCGGGCAAGTCCTCACGCCGATATTCGACCCAGGATTCTCGGAGTCGAGCTTCGGCTTCCGACCGGGACGTTGCGTCCTCGGCGCGCCTAGCAGGGCCACTCCCTGGCCCTGGCTTTCCGCCCATGGAGCAGTCCGGCAGGTACAGCGGTCTATCGGCGAGGGCTATCGGTTCGCCGTGGACTTGGATTTGGAGAAATTCTTCGACCGAGTCAACCACGATGTGCTGATGGCCCGCGTAGCCAGGAAGGTGAGGGATAAATGCCTTCTTGGCTTGATAGGTCGCTACCTGCGGGCGGGTGTGCTGGTGGGGGACATCATCCAGGCAACGGAGCTTGGGACACAAGGTGGTCCAGTTACTCCCCGAACGCAAAAGGTAACTTTGGCCACCTGGCATGCCCTAGGATTTACCGGGAGTTGGTGGGCCGCTGTCCGGCGGAGGCGCCAGACCAACGGGGATACAATGCCGGATGACGATACTGTCGTCACCAATGAGGATGTCCTTGACGACGAGACGCACAATTCGCTGGCGCTCGATGATGTCAAGCGTGTCGGCGGCGCTGCGCAGCCGGGTGAGGAACGTCGTGAGAGTTTCTGCAAGGCGCAGGAACGTCGCGCGATCGGTGGCTTGGTCAGCGATCGCCTGCAACTCGGCGCGCAGCGTCTGTTCACGTTGCCGCAGCACAGGCATGCGCTCCCGCAGCTGCTCGAGCGACAAGAGTTCCTCTTGATAGGCGGTGATAAGTCGTTCGATGCCTTTACCGACACGGATGAGTTCTCTTTGCAAGCTTTGCTCGCGTTTTCTGGTGGGATCGGACGAGCGCGCTGCGATGAGGCGCCGGTGAAGTTCCTGCTGGATCAGCGTCGGGTCCTCGAGCAATCGGATCACCTCGGTCCAGACAATCTGGTCGAGCAGATCCTGCCGCACCATGCGATTATCGCACACGGGTCCTCCCAGCTTTCGCCAGCTGTCCGAGCCGATGCATTTGTAGTAGTGGAGCTTGCGCGCTGTGGTGTATGTCGAGGTGCGGGAAAACGCGTAACCGCACTTCTGGCAGCTGACCAATCCCTGCACGACGCTCGGGGTGATCGTGCGGCGCCGCGACCGGA
>JALZID010000128.1 GCA_030860485.1 Pseudomonadota bacterium
AGAAGGGCTTGAAGACGGTTCATTGCTGTCATCGGATGGGGCCTGGAACGAGAACCTGGGATCGGAAAAGCCGCGGAGAAGGCGCTACAGGGAAAGGGTGTCCGTCACGGCCGCTTGGCCGGCCGGCTGGGGGCGTTGCATCCATTCGCCGTCGGTGACATCAAGTGCCAAGGTCGCGCCCGAACGCACAGGGAGTCGAACAGCTCCCGCCACCGTTACCCGGGGAGGTGGTGTTCGAGATCGGCGACCGGCCCGAGCGTCCGCGGCCGGCGCGCCGTGGGCCGCGCCGGGCGACATGCTGAGGGATTGAAGGTAAAGACAGCCGGGGTAGGCGGGCCATGTGCAAGTCCCTTTGCTCGTTGTATGAAACCGCGCTTAGACTACCACATATAAGCTGTTTTAACTCTGACCCCGAACTCGACCCCGCGAACTCGACCCCGGGGAGGGGGACCCGCGGTCGGCGTCCGCCTTGATACGCGCGGGGAGGAGAGACGCGGAGCGCGCGACACGGCGTCCCCCGGGCCTGGAACGGGCCGTGACCTGGGACTGCGGATCGGCCAGGGGACGGCGAAGAGGGGGGCGAATTTCAAACGTGCGGTGGGCACGCACCCGTTGGGGGTAGGACGCAAAACGTCCACCCCACCCGCACCCCACGGACGCGCAGAAGGCCGCCATACCGCAGCAGGGCCTCGAGTCTCTGCCGCTCATCAAGATCAAACTCGCCCTTGACGAGCGCCCCCGCGCGGACCGCCAAATCACCGGCCCGTCCGACGCAACAATACTCGTTGCAAAGCTGCGTTGAATTTCCTATACTTTTTCTTACTTCAGCCGAGGGGGATAGTAGATTTCGCGGCGTTCCACCCATCTTTTCTACATAGGCTAAAATGAGAATCAGCAATACTGCGCGAGGAAGCCAATCGTGTCCACCCGAATCGTTTCTGTACAAGAAGCCGAAAAGCGTCTGGCCGAGCTCATTGGCTTAGCCCAGCAGGGAGATGAAATCGTCATCGCTAGAGATGACAAGGCTAGAGTCAAGCTTGTCCCTATCCCCCAAAAAGCCAATAAACGCATCTTTGGCCAGCACCGTGGTAAAATCCGTATGCGTGAAGACTTTGATGCCCCCTTGCGAGAGGATTTTTGGCTGGCAGCAGATAGAAGGCGACGACAGCATGCCAACGATTTCCATGTTTTATGGGATTCTCATTCGGATGTTCTTTCGAGATACCGAGAAACATCACATGCCACACATACATGCCGATTACCAAGGAAAAGTAGCCGTGTACTCAATTCTTGACGGAACGCTTCTGGCAGGTGGGCTGCCGCCGAACAAGCACAAACTGGTCGTCGCATGGATCGAGATTCATCAAGAAGACTTGCTTGCTGACTGGAACTTGGCTGTAAACGGCAAGAAACTGTTTCCAATAAAAGGACTTGACCAATGAGAATTGCGGAACTCCGTCCACAACCCAATTGGGTCTTGTCCATCGTTGCAGACGACGGTCGCGTTGGCAGTCTTGATGTCAGTCCCTATCTGGGATATGAGGCGTTTGAAGACCTTCGAGACCAGAGCGAATTTATGAAGGTTGTCAACGGCCGATACTTTGTTGAATGGGATTGTGGTGCTGATTTGTCAGCGGACACCATTGAGGCACGATGGCAGGTTGTTGGCAAAGCAGCCCCGCAACCGCGTTGAGCTCACTGAGCTCTGCGTCCCCCACAGCTCCCCGGAACCGGCCAAGGCCAACCCAAACGACCTCCTCCCGCCCCCGCGCGGACCGCCAAATCACCGGCCGGCCCGTCCGACGCAACAATCCGGCGGCATCGGGACGGCGCCGGTCACTCCGACTCCGGCAGCAGAAAATCTGGCCACAGGGACTTACCCAGGTTCTTGATCGTCCCGGCGATGTTCCCGCTGAAGTCCTCCACAAACTTCGCTGCTTCCAGCAGCCCCTCCGTGGAGACAGAATACCACGCGCGGTTTGGCTTCGCGCTCGTCGCCGCCTTCACCGCGAGTTCCACATTCCCCGCCGCTTCCTCCTGCTTCTCCGCGGGGAGTGCCTTGAGGAGCTGCTGCACCTGCTTCTCCAGTTCCTCCAGCAAATCCTTCCGTTCTCCCGGCGCCTGCTGCTGGATCATATTCGTGCAGTTCGTCAATGTCTGGCCGACTTGGGCGTTAGTGACATTGCCGCCGATGTGGATGCTGTGGTCGTGTGTCATGGGTTTGTCTCTTCCAATGTAATCGCCTTGCACAATGATGGTGATGCCGTCTTTTTCCTGCGTCCTTGTCACGCGTGGCTCGAAGGCGAGCTCGCCATGTTTCTGGGCCTTCTTCACCGCCTGGCGGTTCAGGATCAGTTGCTCCAGTTCCTTCTGCGCCACGTTGAACCCCGCCTTCCGGCTCGCGTGCTCGCACACAGCTTTTCCGCCGGGCTTCAGGACTTGATACTCTGCCAGATCCAGCCCTAAGAGACTGATATTATTCACTAAAATAAGCACGAAAAAGAAATCCTTCCTCTGCTCCTGGAGCTTCTTCCGCGCGGCTTTGATCTCCACCTTTTCTATGAAGTCGGAGTTGATGAAGGCATTCGTCAGCAGTCCCACGAAGACATCCATCCTCGCGAGATTCTCTTCGATCTCCTCCCGCCAGCGCATTCCCGGCTCGATCAGCCCATCGTGCCACTGCGTGATGAGCTTCTTCTTCGTCATCACCGTCAGGTTCTGTTGGAAGATCGCCTTCGTCTTCTTGTCCTCGTGTGAATCTTATCAATCCCCTCATAATTTCCCCGCTATATGATGCCGAAGACCTCGCGGTAGAGGGGTTGTGCTTGCAGTAGCTCGTAGAATTTGTCCATCAGGGGTTTTGCCCAATCTTTTCGCATGCCAGCC
>JALZID010000129.1 GCA_030860485.1 Pseudomonadota bacterium
ACCGTGTCCCCGAGGCCGAATTTGCTGTCGCCGCCCTTCACTGGTGACTCGGCATAGACGATGGGAAGAATCGTGCGTGTGATGAGATTCCAATTCTCGCTGATCGAGAAGGGAATCACGGGCTGGATGTTGGCGGTATAACGCATGGCGTCCGCCGCGCCGATGCCGAAGTCCCAATTGTTCTGAATCGGCACGCTGATGAGGCTGGCGACGGGGTTCTGGAGTTTCATCGCCAACTCGGCGGCTTTGGCTTTTTCGTCTTCGGCTGCAGCGTCCTGCGCGGCGAGTGTTGTGGCGGTGAGTGCCAGCGCGCAACCGAGCGCGGCGGCGATGTGGTTTTGTGTGTGGCTGGCTTTCATTGTTGTGTCGTTTCGGAGCTCATTTCTTTCGAGCGGGAAAATGCTTTTCCAATCGTCCTTCATGCTCACCACAGTCCAGCCGCGCGCCTTCGCTTCGTCGAGTCCTTTGTCGAGGCGGCCGATGGAGGACTTCCGGTCATAAGACCATTCGCGCTCAGCGTCGGTGTGGTGAAAGTAGACAGAAGCGCGGGCCGCTGCCGGCGGCGGTCCATTGGAGCATTTGCAAGTCGGCAGTCGGGGGTGCCGAAGGCGGCGATGGGACGCCGGCCAATGTGCATCTGGATGCCGATGGGCTTGCCGGTTTTGTCGTCAATGAAATTATCTCCGGCAGCTTCACGAGCACCGGCTTGCCGTCGCGCAACTCGAGCTTCAGCTTGCCGGTGCTGCCGATGACTTGCTCGGGCGGGATGCCAATAGACCGTCTCCGCACGATGGTAAATTTCCCTTCGCCGTTCCTGAGGTTATAACAGGGCGCTTGCCAGTTTTTTCAAGATCTCCGCCAAGGGCACCTGTGTAGCGGCGACGGCGAGCCACGGCAAGCCCGCCGCGACGACCAGCGGTATCAAGGTTTCCTTGCCGGCGGGAATCGGCTTCATGGCCTTAACCGCCTGAAAGCCGGACGCAAGATCCGCCAGCGACGAGATCTCGGCCGCGCCAAGCGCGGCTTCGCCAACTTCCTCCCGGCGCACCCACTTCGCCTCAAAGGCCCGGTTATGCTGGCCGGCAAGCGCGCCATACTCCAGCAACGCCCGTTCTTTGAGCCGCGCCAGCGGACCCGCGAACACCAGGAGCGGTCCCACGAAGATAATAAGCACGAGGACCAACCACCCACCGAAGACGAGCCGCATCGACGCCAGGGGCGCGCCGGCGAACACCATCTCTTGCAAGGCCGCGGAAGCGGTCACGCAGCTCAAGGCAAAGACCAAGGCGGAGAAGGTGGGAGGATACAGACCCAGAAACCCGATTCCCCCGCTTTGATCCGGATGGGTCGCGACCAGGCGCAGCTTCACTTTGGCCAAGTCCCGAAGTAGCCGGGTCCAAACGACAAAGCGCCAGAGCCAGCGCAGCAAAAGAAACCAAAACAGGGGCAAACTGACCAGCAATATCCACCAGCCCGCCGCCGAAAACCGAGCGTGTCCATCGACCAGGGTGCCGAGCCAGGACTCCTGCAAGAGCGACAAGGAATAAAATCCGCCGCTCACGGAGGCCACATAGGCCACACCGAGGATGATCGCCTCGGCAAGCGCGGAACTGCTGCGCCGGTCGGCAAGCTGCAACGCCGTTATGAACCGGGAACCCTCCTCCGGGGGCACCAGTCCGGCGTCCGTGAACTGACGAATGAGGGCACCGATGCGCTTTTCGGCGACCCGTTCCATGACAACGAACAGCACGATGGCGATGATGAAGCGGGCATAAGCGCCGAAGTCGAGGAAAAAAGCTCGCCCGCCCAAGGACTCACTCCAAGCGAGTCCCTGCGCCACGGACAGCAATGCCGGCGGCAACCACGCCATGGCCGCGAAAAGAAGCGCCGTTCTCATGGGCGGAAGCAAGTCCGGCCCCAACAAACCCAGGCGTTGCTGCAATCGATAGAAGGGCCCGCCGATGACCAGCGAGAATTTTTCTTCCGGCTTCTCTGTCATCGCTCTTCCTCCCGCGGGGCGGCTTCCGATGAAGGGATGTACTTCGGCGGGTCCTTTTCCCACGGGTAGCCCTTTGCCGCCATTCCGTCTCCCACCTCGAAGAGCCGGCGCATGTATTCGGTATCGAGATCCTCCCGGTGCGGCACGTTGAATCTACGTGGAATGTAGGCCAGGTGGTAATCCCCGCCGTCCCATTGGGCGGTCAGGTAGATTCGATACAGGTCGCCGACGCCCTGGGTCTGGATCAGAGAGGAGATGCGCCGCTCGGCGAATACCGGCTCCGCCCCGTCGAAACGGCTCCCTTTACTGGCCCGGGAACCCTTTAGCCGCCATGCACGAGGCATACGCCTGGTTGTAAGCGTTGGCGGAGGCGGCTTGCTGTTGCTGGGCCTGCTGTTGGGCCTGCGTGCTCTGCCGGCGTTCCTGACGCTGCCGGGCCGCACCCACGACCGCGCCGGCCGTGGCGGCGTCTTGCGCCTGGTTGCGGGTGTATTCCTCGGCGACTTCGTCGGGGACGTTGCCGTACTGATTCGTCTTGGACCGGCCCTTCGCCGCGCCCGCCATGGCCCCGGCCGCCGCGCCGCGGGCACGGCCGCCCGCCTGCGGTTGGCTCGGTGCGGTCGTTGGGGCGGCATTGGGGTTAGAGCCCGTCTGCTGCTGGGCGATGCTGGAGCATTCAGCCTGCGCCTGCTGAAGCGAGGGTTCACCCTCGCCCTGCGCCCACACCGAACCGGCTAGGACTACTCCGAACGCGCCGATAACTCGGCGAATGGGTAATTGATCAAACATGGTTTACGTCCAAGGCTTGTTTACTCTACAGAATGCTTCGCGCGAAGACGCAGCTTCCACTGGTTGTAGCGCGGCGCCAACAGCGAGCCGCCGTCGGGCCAGGGTAAACTTTTCGGTGCCCAGCGCTCGAGCGGGGCGCTAATAGATCCAGTGTCCCGTCGGCAAGGTGCACCGCGGCCAGCTCCCCATCGGCCCAAAGCGACGGCTTAGCGCCCCTCAAGGCGGCTTGCTCGGCTCGATGGTCGCGACGATCGCGTTCGTCACGTGCACAGCGGCCCCGCCGTTCGCCAAGGGCATCAGCTCCCGGTGCGCCGTGAACGACCCCGTCCCCTTGTAGGTCACCGTCTGCCCCGCACCGGCCGGACCCGGTCCGAATAGGAGCGCCGCCCGTGGCGAACCGAACCCCGCCACTTAACTGTGCGTCGCGATGGTGCTGGCCGCGGCTGTGGCCTTGCAGAAGCCCGCCCGGCCAAGGTCTTCCCGTGCCCGTGTTGTCTGTGTCGTCTTGGTCCGAGCCCTCGGCCCCCGCCGCCGTCCGGGATGCCCTGGAAGGTTGTAGCCATGTCGAAATGGAGAGTCCACACCGTGCGCGGCCCATTCGTCACGCACACCGCCCCCATCGCCGGTGAGCTTGGGACGCGAAAAGAAGCCGTCGCCCAGGCTTGGCTCGGTCTGAGCAAGCCCCGACTGCTGGGCGAAGACCGGAAACGACATTGCGACGAGGACGACCACCCCGGCTTGCCGACTTGAGTCAGCGCGTCCACTCCTTTTCACAACCTATGATGCTGTTGCGTGATTATATAATATGGAGACTAGGTAGAGGCGGAGCCGTCCCTGCTGTCACACGCCGGTCATCAACGAAAGGGAGAACCTCATGAACGAACGCACAAGACCCCTCCTCGCGGGTATCCTGATTGGGGCATCGACATTCGTCGCGGCCAGCGCTGGCGCACAGGAGACGCTCGTCGATACCATCGCCAAGGGCTGTGAGAAGGAGCTGAAGGAATTCTGCGCCAAGGTGACGCCGGGCGAGGGACGGATACTCGCCTGCCTGTACGCCTACCAAGACAAGCTTTCCGCGCGCTGTGAGTTTGCCCTGTACGACGCCGGGGCCCAGCTCTGACCAACGAGTGCGGCGACGATCTCAAGAAGCACTGCGGTGCCATCAAGGCGGGCGAAGGGCGTGTCATCGACTGCATGAAGAAGAACGAGAAGGCGCTGAGCAGTCGTTGCAGCCAGGCGATCAGACACCGGCGCGAAGCTCAAGTGATCCGATCTCTGCGCCGGTGAGGCATGGGCTAAAATGACTGAAGGAGGTTGCCCATGAAGATGAACGGGTGGCGGGTCCTACTGTCGGCATCGGTCCTACCCATTCTCGTGGCCTGCGCGGGACCGGAGGCGACCAGCCGCTCGGCGGAGTCGCCAATCGCCGGACCCGCCGCGGCGCCGGTCCAGCCACAGGCCGACGCGGAGGCGATCCTCATGGGGATGGCCGAGCTCTTGTCCCGGACCCAGCGCTTCAGCGTGAACGTCCGGAGCAGTTACGACGCCGTCCAACCCTCCGGCCAGAAGATCGAGTTCGGGGACAGCCGCACGCTCACCGTGAGCCGGCCGGATCGCATGCGTGTCGAGGCCGAGCGCAGCGACGGCCACAAGCAACTCGTCCTGTTTGATGGCAAGGCGATCACGGTATTTAGCAGCCCGCGAAACGTCTATGCGAGCATATCCAGACCCGGTAACCTCGACGAGGCGATCGCCTATTTCATGCGCGATCTCCATATGCGCTTACCGCTCGCCATGCTGTTCGTGAGCCGGCTCCCGGCCGAGCTGGAGCGCAGGGTCCAGGCCCTCGACTACGTGGAGAATACCAACATCCTCGGTGCTCCCGCCCACCACCTGGCCGGGCAGACGAAGACCGTGGACTTCCAGGTGTGGGTCGCGGACGGTGGCCAGCCGCTGCCTCAGCGAGTGGTCTTGACCTACAAGGATGCAGCGGGTGAGCCCCAGTTCCGGGCACAGTTCTCCGACTGGAACCTCTCGCCGGAGATCACCGACTCGATGTTTGCATTCACGCCCCCCGAGGGAGCCGAGAAAATCGCCTTCCTACCTCAGTTGCGTGCGGTCGCTGTCCGCCGGAAGGCAGCGCCAGCGCAGAGCGGAGAACAGAAATGAAGACCAGACCTTTAGTGATGGTCACGACCATCGTCAGCGCCCTCGTGTTGCTGGGGGGACTCGTGGATGACGCGGACGCCCGGCGTGGAGGGGGCGGTAGCGGCTTTTCCCGCGGAGGCGGCGGTGGCGGTGGGGCGGCCGCTCGCAGTGGCGGCTTCTCCCGCGGCGGCGCCGCGGCGGGCGGCAGCTTTTCGTCAAGAACGGGCACGGCCTCACGACAAGCGGGCGCGACCCAGCGGTCTGCCCAACGATCTCAGACCCAGCGGGCACGCACAGCGCAAGCGGGTTCGACTCAGAGGTCTGCGCAACGGTCCCAGACCCAGCAGACACGCACCACGGAGCGCTCGGGTAGGCGCCAGCAGCAGCAGGCACAGACCACGGAGCGTACCCAGGCGCGCGCCGATACGAGGACGCATGGGCAGTCAGAGAGGACCGACAGACAGGCTCAGCATAAGGACGGTCGCACCGAGCGATCCGAACAGCGCCAGCAGGGATACACCGAACGGACCGATGTGCGCCAGCAGGGCTATACCGAACGGCAAGCCAATCGGCAAGATATTGCGCGAAACAATTGGGACGATGACGACTGGGATAATGATTGGGACGACGATGATCTAGGGGAGGCCCTGGTGGCTGGCGCGGTGGTCGCCGGTACGGCCGCGGTCGTGGGCGCGGCTATCTCGTCCACCTCGACGCCAAGCTATACGACCTATAACTATTACAATACGCTGCCTTGTACTCTGGCAACGGTGGTGGCGGGCGGTGTGACCTATTACCAGTGCGGTGCCACCTGGTACAACCAGGCGTACTCCGGCGGTAGCGTCACCTATGTGACCGTCGGGCCGCCCCCGGGGTATTAGCCTACCGTCGTCAACTGTGACCGCGACGCGGCGTTGGACGATCGCCATCGGTCTCGCCGGTGTGGGAGCGACGCTGGTCCTCGGCCTTGCGCCTGCCCCGCGCGCCGCGGGCAGCCCGGGCGAGGGTCCTGCCGACATGGTCTTCATCCCCGGGGAATGATCCCCATTTATCATCGCGGCCCGCCGCCAGGATACGGTGAGCGGGCGAAGCGCATCGAGTCGCGAGTCGAGGCGATTCCTTTGTCACCGAGTATCCTGCGGGCTGGACGCGGCAAGCGCGGGGAGTATCGTTTTTGATGGGACAGATCGATCGAGAGATATTGGAGCAGTTTGCGGCAAAGTACATCTGGTGGAAAACACCTGGTGAAGCTCTGCAACACCCTGATCGCGTGATCGCACAGGTCATGGATATCGGCGATTACGACGATGTGCAGAAGCTCGTAGTCCAAATGGGCGATGAGTATCTGCGGGAGGTGTTGGCCCGTGCCGAGATCGGCCAATTTACCGCACGCTCTTGGGCCTACTGGCACTACCGCCTGGGGCTCGCCACGCCGGGAAACGTTCCACCCATGCCGCTGCGGCGGATAGCGTGACACGGATCTTCAGGCCGCGTCTGGAAATCCTGCCTAGTGCGCAAAGGCGGCTTTGGCCGCAATTGCAACCGTCCGTGAAATTGGGCATGGTATTGTATGGCGGTACCGCGATCGCGTTACGTCTTGGCCACAGAGCCTCCGTCGATTTCGATTTCTTTACCGACAAGCCGCTCTGCAAGGAGGCCCTGCAGGCAGCGTTGCCGTTCATCGCCGGAGCCGCGGTGCTCCAGGACCAGCCCGACACCTTCACCGTAGTGGTGTCCGAAGGCGAGGCTCAAGCAGGGCACGTCAAGCTGTCATTCTTTGGCGGGATCGGTTTCGGACGCGTCGGAGAACCGGAAGCGACAGAAGACGGTGTCGTGCGGGTGGCATCGCTGGCTGATCTGATGGCCACCAAGAGCAAGGTCATCCTGCAACGGGTCGAGGCCAGGGATTATCAGGACATTGCCGCCATGATCAGGGCGGGTGTCAGTCTCTCCAGCGGGCTCGCGGCCGCACGTGCGCTGTACGGACTTGCCTTCCAACCGAGCGAAAGTCTTAAGGCGATGGTGTATTTCGAAGGTGGCGATCTGAACAGCCTGTCAACAGAAGACAAGGAAACGTTAATCGATGCCGCGAGCGGAGTGCGCGACCTACCGAATGTCCAGATCGCGGCGCGTAATCTTGGTTGAGGAACAAGATCCAATACGCGACTCGCACGTGTTCGGATCCACTCCGCTCGTCCGAGCCTGCCGGACTTGCACGGCGTGTCCCGCCTTGTGGTATCATGTGGCTAGAGTACTTGCATCATAAAATGTGATGTAAATGATTCAAGTTTATGATTGGGTGGCAAAAAACCCTACCCCATTGCGCCGGGTCGCAAAGGGAAAGGGGCTTCGCTCAACCCGCAAAGCGAGCAAACGCATCTACGACACCGCGACGATGGTTGCGTTGAAAGGGCGCGGTCCCGAGAGGGAGCCCGCAATCCGCTCGGCGCTTCGAGCGGTAATATTGATCGTCCTAGGCGGTGTGTCGGAACAGCGAGTCGCCCGCTTGCTATGTCGGTGCAAGATTAATGATACACCTCGTCGGTCTGAGGCGGAGCCTCGTTAGCTTCTAATCTTTTCACAACGTCTAACTTTTGGTCAGACAGAGGCCCGGAATGAAACGAATCAGCGCGCTCGGGGTAGTACTCTGTGGGCTCGCCCTAACGGCGGCGGCCGAAGCTACATCGCCGGCATACTGCTCGGATTACGCACAGCGCGAGGCGGAGTATGCGGCACCCACCGGTTCAGGATTGGTGCGTGGCGGGGCACGTGGGGCGGCCGGCGGGGCCTTGTTCGGCGCCATCGCCGGCGATGCGGGCAAGGGCGCCGCCATCGGTGCCATCGTAGGCGGGGTGGCGCGCGGGGCCCGCAATCAGGGGGTTAAAAGCCAAGTGTATCAGGACGCGTATAATTACTGCATGCAAGGTGGCCGCTAAGGACCGTGCGACACCGGGATGCGGTCACCGCCATTTGCGTCGGCGGTGCGTGACACCCCACCGGCACCCTGCGCGGCCCTCCCTTCCTCCAATCATCTCACTCGACAACTCATAGGAGAACGGCTATGCGTGGATTTTGGCCAGGTATTGCGCTCATGACTCTCTCGACCGTCGCGGGCGCTCAGACTTCCGAGTCGGTGCGCGATCTCGCGACCGTGACCTGTAAAGAAATCATGGGCGCCGATGATCGCGGGCGTGAGCTCTCAATGGCCTACATGCACGGCTACATCAACGGCAAGGCAAATCGCACGACGCTGGATCTCGACAAGAACGCGGCCATCACCGACAAGGTGCGCG
>JALZID010000130.1 GCA_030860485.1 Pseudomonadota bacterium
CGCCCGGATTTCCTCATCCGGCTGGCGTCAGGGAACACCCTCGTGCGAAACCAAGGGCATGGACACCGAGCAGGATCAGACTAAGCGCCGCTTTCTGGACGAATGGGTGAAGGCCGTGAACGCGCACGGGGGGGTCGGGTCGTGGAGATATGGCGTGGTCCTGTACCCCAAAGAGGTACTGGGGGATTCTGCGCAAATACACTGCAAGGGGGCGGACATGAACTGGCCTAAGGGCTCAAAGTGGCGAAAATGGGATCTGCATGTCCACAGCCCGGCCTCCCACGGCTTCGCGGGCGACTGGAACCAGTTCATCATCCAGCTCGGCAACGCCGACACGCTCTTCAAGGAAGGGCTGGTCTATGAAGCAGACAGACATCCTCGGTTCTTCCAACAAGGCGCAGGCGGATTTCTTCCTCTGGAAGGACGGCAAGTTTACGGAGGAGCAATACCGGAAGTGGTTTGGCCGGCGGAAGCCTTGCATCAAGGGCAGCGACTCGCACAACGTCAATGACGAACTGGGCAAAGTCAAGGACCAGCACGTCAGTGTCATGGATCTAAGATATAACTTGAACTATGCACTGCATATAACTGACATGCAATGATACTCGAGCCATTAGGGCCCTTCATGTTTCCCGAATCGGCTACGTCCGGCAAACGCCGTCCCATTCCGCCTGATCCCGCCGGTCGACGCCTCGCGACCGGCGTGCTCTCCCCAGGCACCGGATGCCGGGTTCCGATTCACCTCGGAGTTCCCGCAAACCCACCGGGGGCACCGGCCGCTCGGCCGCAAGACGAAGCCCGTTGCGAAAGGGCATTGAACGTCCTATACTTTGCCTGTTGCGTGCCGGACACAGGAAAGCGCACAGTTTGCCGATCACATATACCAAAGGCACCATCTACAATCCGGCCACCGACAAGCATGATAACGTCTGTCTTCGCTCCTACGAGGATGAATTTCTGGCCCCGACGATCGTGATGAAACCGAGGCAGACCGTGCATATTGGTTTAAGGAATCAATTGCCTGTGGAACCCGATTGTGCCGAGGGCAAAGGCACGAATGTGCCTCACTGTTTCAATACCACGAATCTGCGCTCACACGGACTTTGGGTTTCGCCTACCGGCAACAGCGACAATGTGCTGCCCGAAGACCACCCTACCGGCACCTTCTGGTATCAACATCGATTTCAATTTCAACAAAGACTTTGACATAGGCTGGGTGAACGGTAAGCCCTATGAACCGCCTCGGATCGATCAAACCCTGATCCTGGGTACTGCCCAATCTTGGCGTCTTTCCTCGTCGGCTTTGTCGCATCCCTTCCGCATCCATGTGAATCCGTTCCAGATCGTCAGCGTTAAAGATAAAATCACCAAGAAAGAAATCACCACCGGCGAATATGAGAGTATGAAAGGTGTATGGAAAGATACGATCTTCGTGGAAGGAGATCCGAACGGAGAAAACCCGGAGCTAGGCGTTGAAATCGAGTATCGCACGCGTTACGCGCGATACATCGGTGAATTTGTATTGCACTGCCACATTCTCCCCCACGAAGACATAGGCATGATGCAGAATGTAGAAATCGTATTGGCGGGAACAGAACCCCCTAGACTATGCGCTAAATATGATGCCCTAGACCAAGACCAATTATGCCCTACACCATCAGGAGGTCACTGATCCGCGGTCGACCGAGGCAATCGAAACCGGGGCGAGGAGCAACCGTCCTGCTCGCATCGGTGCGCAACCATTTTGGAAAGGAGGGCAAGTGATGCACGGGGATATCCTCCGTTACGGCGATCACCGATGCCTGATGAGTAACCCCTCCGGGCGCCCGGCCAGACGGTCCGGGCATCCGCCACGGCCGCTCCTGGCGGCAGGACTCCACGAGGGGGCGACGGCATGTTGACGAGGGCGGTGGATACGCGGCTGCCGACCGACTTCGGCGAATTCCTGCTACGCGCTTATACGGACAGCGGATCGCAGCACCTCCACCTCGCTTTGGTGAAAGGAGCGGTGGAAGGTCTCGACGTCCCCCTGGTGCGCATCCATTCCGAGTGCATGACGGGTGACGTCTTCTCGTCTCAGCGCTGCGACTGCGGGATCCAGCTGGAAGTCAGTTTGCAGGCCATCGGGCTCGAGGGATCGGGGGTGCTCATTTATCTGCGGCAGGAGGGGAGGGGGATCGGTCTGCTCAACAAGCTCCGCGCCTACAGCCTTCAGGATGGGGGGCTCGATACCGTCGAGGCAAACTTGCACCTCGGGTTCGGGGCGGATCAGCGCGAGTACTCGGCCGCGATCGCCATTCTAGAGGATCTGGGCGTCAACGCGCTGCGACTGCTCACGAATAACCCGGCGAAGGTCCGTGCGGTCGAGCGCTCGTCGATCCGCATGGTCGCCAGAGTGCCTCTGGTAGTGCCGCCGACGGACCACAACCGCGGGTACCTGACGGTCAAGCGGTTGCGTCTGGGGCACCTCCTCGAGGACCTCGGGCAGTGACGACACGGGAAGAGATCGTCGAGCCCCACGCGGCAGCCGCCTGCTGGCGCGCCTTGACCCTGCTAGCAGAAGCGGTCCGCGGCCACGGCGCGCCGATCCGTCGCTGCTCGCTGCTCATCGGCGACGCTCCCGCGGTATGCCTGGACTCGCTCACTCCCCCGGCGGGCGACGGCTGGCGGGTCTCTCTGGTCCTCGACGGCGAGCCCGCCTCGAACGGCCCGCCGGCGGGCGCAGGCGAAAGCCGTTACCGGCTCGACGACCTGATCGTGCTGCAGAGGCTCACCGATGGCACCCTGCCATCGGCTGCCGCGGCGCTGCTCGAGATCTACCTGCCCTACTGCATGGCGCCCGTTCACGCCCGGCGGGTGCGGCGATCGTTCACCGTCAGTCACTTTGCCCAGTCGCTCGATGGCAGGATCGCCACGGACCTCGGCGACTCCCGGTGGATCGGCTGCCCCGAGAACCTGGTTCACGCCCACCGAATGCGTGCCCTCTGCGACGGCATCCTGATAGGCGCCCGCACCTTGCGCACGGACCATCCGGCGCTGACCGTGCGCCACACCCAAGGATCGGACCCCATCCGGATCGTCGTCGGCGGCGGCGTCGATGTCGACATCGACTGTCTCGCGCGGGCGGGTCCCGGTCGGATCCTCTTGATCGGCGTGGGCAAGGAACCAGCGTCGCCGCAGGTCGAACGCCTCGCGCTGCCGACCGAGAACGGGCGCATCGCCACCACGGCGATCCTCCGCGAGCTCTACCGCCGCGACATCCTTTCCGTGTACATCGAGGGCGGCGCCACCACCACCTCGGCCTTCCTCGCCGAGAGCAACATCGACGTCCTGCAACTCCACATCTCGCCGCTCATCATCGGCCCCGGGATCAGTTCGTTCCAAAAGCCGGCGATCCGGTCCGTCGCCGAATCGGTACGCTTCGACAGGCATGTCTACCGGTCGGTCGGTGACGGCATGCTGTTCGTCGGAAGAGCCGCATCGTGACCCGGCGGGTTCTGCTGGTTTCCTCGGCAAGCCCGTACCCCGTCGTTACCAATGGCTGCGCCCGGCTGGTGAGCGACTACCTGACGCACCTGTTCCCCGCCGATAGGGTCTACCTGCTCCTCACCCGTCCGGGCGACTGGGCCCCTCTAGGGCTCTATTTCGGCGGTCGGCCCGTGGCAGGCGACCTGAGTATTTCGGGTCTCCTCGCCCACGACTTCGCCTTCGTCCTTTTCATCGGATTCAAAGAGAACGAATTCACGCTCGAGCTCGCTGGCTCCCGAGCCTCCTTCTGTCTCACCGATACCTATCCTCACCCCGATGTGCCCGATGGGCTTTTCCGCGGGATCCTGTCCCATCGCGGCGAACCGCGCCCGGACCTGCTCATCGTCGGCGGTTCCTACGATGATGAGGTGTTCCACCCCGATCGAGCCAACCGTGATCGAGCCGGCCCCGATCGAGGCGGCGAGGAGTGGGTGCTCACCGTGGGGAGGATCCATCCGGACAAGCACCAGCTCGAGCTCTGCGAAGGCTACCGGGAGCGGATCTTCGAGGAGTACGGCCTCCCGCTCTATCTGGCGGGAGGTGTCGCCGACACGGACTATTTCCGCGAGGTCGAGAGGTACATCGACGGCGTCAGCGTCGTCTCGAGCATCGATCCGGGGCAGCCGCTCGCCAGTTCCAACTGGCGCTCGGCCCGGGAGATCGCCCTGCTCTGCCACCGGGCACGGTTGTTTGTTCTGGCCTCGCCGAAGGAGAGCTTTGGCCTGGCGCTGATCGAGGCGATGGCGTGCGGTACCACCTGCGTCGTCAACGGCGAGTACCGGGGCTTCGCCGAGTTGGATCTGCGGCCGAACGTTTACGGCAACATCACCGGCAAGCGAGGCTCCGTCGTCGATCTCGCGGCCCGCGCGCTCTGCGACGGGGTTCGGATCGACGCTTCCGAGTGGGCCAGGAAGTACGCACTACGCGAGACCCGTGGGGTCCTGTCCCGGTTTATCGATGACCGCCTGTAGATGGTCCCTGTACTTCGTCGCACCCCACCGCGTGGCGGTGCGGGAAGAGCCGCTGTCTCCGCCCGGCGCCGGAGAGGTGGTGGTCGAGACCGTCGTATCCGCGATCAGCCCGGGCACCGAGATGCTGGTCTATCGCGGCCGGGTGCCGGCCGACATGCCCCTCGACTCGTCCATCTCCGCCCTCGCCGAGGCGTTCGCCTTCCCCCTCAAATACGGCTACGCCGCCGTGGGCCGGATCACGACCTTGGGCGCGGATATCGGCCGAGAGTGGCTGGGAGAGTTGGTGATGGGCTTCCATCCGCACGAGAGCCATTTTCTGGCCTCGCCGGCCGAGCTCGTCCTCGTTCCCGCCGGGGTCTCGCCCGAGGCCGCGGCCTTCCTGCCCAACGTCGAAACGGCAGTCACCTTCCTGATGGACGGCCAACCGATCGTCGGCGAGCACGTCGCGGTGTTCGGGCAGGGCGTGGTGGGGCTGCTCACCACGGCGTTGCTGGCGCGCATCCCCCTCTCCGATCTGGTGACCTTGGACCGTCATCCCCTGCGGCGCGGGCGGTCGCTCGACCTGGGTGCGCATCGAGCCGTGGACCCGGCGGCGGCCGGCGAGCTGGAGCGTTTGCGTTCGTCCTTCGACCTGAGCTACGAGCTTTCCGGCAGCCCGGCCGTCCTCGACGAGGCTATCGCCGTCACCGGCTTCGACGGCCGAGTCGTGATCGGGTCATGGTATGGCGACCGGCCCGCCCACCTCTGCTTGGGCGGGGCCTTTCACCGCAGTCGCATGCGCCTCATCAGCAGCCAAGTCAGCACCATCGCCCCCCGCTTTGCGGGACGCTGGAGCCAGGCTCGCCGCCGGCAGGTGGCCTGGCGGATGCTCGCCGAGATCGAGCCCGCCCGCCTCATCACCCATCGTTTTCCCGTGTCCCGCGCGGACGAAGCCTACGACTTGCTCGATCGGCGCCCGGAAGAGGCCGTGCAGGTGATGCTCACCTATTGAGCGTGATGCGAGTCGGCCTCGTGATCTACGCCAGCATCGAGACCCTCACCGGCGGTTATCTTTACGACCGCAGGGTGCTGGATCACTTGGCGTCACGCGGAGATCGTGCCGAGGTGATCTCGCTGCCTAGGCGGAACCACTATCCCCGCGCCCTCGTCGACAACGCCTCGCCTTCGCTGGTTCGCCGGCTCACTCGGGCGCGCTTCGGTGTCCTCTTGCAGGAAGAGCTCGTCCACCCGTCCCTGGTCTTCCTCAGGCTCAGGGCCAGGGCTCGCTACCCGATCGTCACGATCGTTCACCTCTTGCGCTCCAGCGAGCAGATGGCGACTCGGCTCCGTGGCTGGTACTCGGCGGCCGAACGCCGGTATCTGGCCACCTGCTCTAGGATTCGGAAGGGAAGGTTGTCAGTTATCAGTAGTGAGCACGTGATAAGAAAACTAACACTTCCGGCCGCCGCACTTCTCTTATCTTGCCTGGCGCTACCTGTGCTCGCGGCCGAACCCACTCATCCCTTGGATCCCTTGCGCGCCGAAGAGATAACAGCCGCAGCCGGCATTGTTCGCGAGTCGCCTGGACTGCCCGAGGGCGCTGTCTTTTCAACGATCATGTTGAACGAGCCCTCCAAGTCCACGGTCCTGGGCTTTAAGCCTGGAAAGCCGTTTCCAAGAGAGGCGTTCGTCGTCGTTTATGACGGAAAAGGTGACCGAACGTTCGAGGCCATTATCGACCTCAGGAGTCGCAAGACAACTTCCTGGAAAGAGATTGTGGGCGTCGAGCCTCTGGTCTTCTTTCCAGAGTATGAATCCGTGCCGCTGATCGTCAAAGGTGACCCCCGCTGGCAAGAGGCCATGCGCAAGCGAGGCATCACGGACTTTGACAAAGTCCAGATTGACACCTGGGCCGTCGGTGATGCTCCGGCTGGCGAGAAGGGCAGGCTCGTCAGAGGGCTCTCTTATCTCAAGGATGGTATGGTTAACTTTTATGGCCGCCCGATCGAAGGAGTCGTCGCCGTAGTCAACACGAATACGCGCAAGGTAGTCGAATTCGTTGATACGGGAATCGTTCCGCTCGCGCCGCGGGGTCAGGAGCTGGACGAGAAATCGATTGGCCGTCAGAGAGAGGCTCCTAAGCCGCTCACAATTTCCCAGCCGAACGGAAACAGCTTCGAGCTGCAGGGCAACGAGGTTCAATGGCAGAACTGGAAGTTTCGCTACACGATGCACCCGCGCGAGGGCTTGGTTCTTCATACCGTTGATTATGAGGACCAAGGGAAATTGCGTCCCGTGCTTTACCGTGCGGCGTTGTCAGAGATGGTCGTTCCTTATGGCGATCCTGATCCGACATGGCGCTGGCGAAGCGCGTTTGATGTTGGTGAATACACTGTCGGCAGAATGGCGAGCCCGCTGGAAGCAAGAATCGATGCTCCCGAGAATGCAGTTCTGTTCGATGCGGTCTTTGCGGACGAATCAGGTAAGCCCTACACACTGCAGCGAGCGGTCGGTCTGTACGAACGTGACGGAGGAATTCTGTGGAAGCATTACGACAGCTACACGACACAGAACGAATCGCGCCGGGCGCGGCAACTGGTGATCCTCTTTGTTGCCACGATTGGTAACTATGATTACGCGATTAATTGGATCTTTAGTCAGGACGGAACGATCGAGGTTGACGCGGCGCTGAGCGGCATCATGTTGCCAAAGGGGGTTGGCGGGACAATGGGGGAACATGCTGCCGGTGACAGCTCCAGTCATCTCGTGTCACCCGGCATTGTGGCGCCGCATCATCAGCACTTTTTCAATTTCAGACTCGATCTGGATGTTGATGGAGTGAGCAACTCCGTCGTTGAGATGAATACCAGAGCGATTCCTCCCGGGCGTCGAAACCCTTCAGGTAACGGAACGACGATGGAAGAAACGATGCTGCGTCGTGAACTGGCGGCAGGGCGGAGCATGAACATGCAGTCGGCTCGGACGTGGAGTGTTAGGAATTCATCTGCGAGAAATTCGCTTGGCCAGCCGACGAGTTTCATTCTTGTGCCCGGCGCGAACTCTGTGCCCTACGCTGCACCGTCATCATCGGTCAGAAAGCGCGCCGGTTTTATCAACCGCCACTTTTGGGTGACGCGATATCGAGCGGGCGAAATGAACGCCGCAGGCGCATACCCGAATCAGAGCAAAGGTGGTGATGGGTTGCCGGCGTGGGCTTCAAACAACGAGCCAATCGAGAACCAGGACATTGTTCTCTGGTACACGATGGGCATCACGCACATTCCGCGTCCGGAAGAGTGGCCGGTAATGCCGGTGACGCACGTCGGGTTCAAGTTGATCCCGGGAGGCTTTTTTTCACGAAACCCGGCGCTTGATGTCCCACGGTAAGGGAATTTCGAATTGCGAATTTGGAAGCCGCTGGGAGCGCAGATGTGGCAGGGTCCCCCTCGAGACGCCCGCAAGAGGCCGTGCAGGTGATGCTCACCTACAGAGCGTGATGCGAGTCGGTCTCGTGATCTACGGCAGCATCGAGACCCTAACCGGCGGTTATCTCTACGATCGCA
Organism: Pseudomonadota bacterium; assembly: GCA_030860485.1. Taxonomy (NCBI): domain Bacteria; kingdom Pseudomonadati; phylum Pseudomonadota; species Pseudomonadota bacterium. The sequence continues at coordinate 8,042 of JALZID010000130.1, forward strand.
GGTTGCTGGATCACCTCGTGTCACGCGGAGATCGGGCCGAGGTGATCTCGCTCCCTCGGCGGGACCATTACCCCCGCGCCCTCTGCGATAACGCCTCGCCTTCGTTGGTCCGCCGGCTCACTCGGGCGCGCTTCGATGTCCTCTTGCAGGATGAGCTAGTCCACCCGTCCCTGGTCTTCCTCAACGGCTGGCTCAGGGTCAGGACTCGCTACCCGATCGTCACGATCGTTCACCTCTTGCGCTCGAGCGAGCAGACGGCGACGTGGCCCCGTGGCTTGTGCCCGGCGACCGAACGTCGGTATCTGGCCACCGTCGACGCAGCCCTTTACAACTCCGAGACGACCCGGATGGCGGTCGAAGCCCTCCTCGGGCGCAGCCTTCCCGGGGTCATCGCCTACCCAGGCGGTGATCACCTGGCCGTGGAACGCTCGGAAACCGAGCTCGCGGCGCGGGCACGAGCGGCGGGGCCGCTGCGCGTACTCAGCATCGCCAACGTGCTCCCCGGCAAGGGCCTCTGCGTCCTGATCGACGCACTGAGCCGCCTGCCCGCCGAGAGTTGGCGTTTACAGGTCGTCGGCAGCTTGATGATGGACCGGCCTTACGTGGATCGCCTGCGGGGTCTGATCGGTCGCGCCGGCCTTGGCACCAACGTCTGCCTGGTCGGCACGGTGCCGAACGCTCGGATCCCGGAATACCTGATCACCAGCCACCTACTGGCCGTACCCTCGCACTACGAGGCCTTGGGCATCGCCTACCTCGAAGCGATGCGGTTCGGGCTGCCCGTGATCGCCACCACTGCCGGGGGAGCGCACGAGATCGTCCGGCACGGCCGCGAGGGCTTCCTCGTGGCGCCAGGCGACGCCGATGCCCTGACCCGGCACCTCCGGCTCTTAGTTGCGGACCGTGAGCTCTTGCTGCGGATGGGGCTCGCGGCTCGGCGAAGGGCGGCACGTCACCCGACCTGGGACCAGTCTTTCGAGCGCGCTCGTATTTTTCTGCACTCCTTGGTCGAAACCCACCGGCCCCCTGTGTCAACATAGCGGGAGAAACCCCGGGAGACAACGCCTTGATCACCCACGAGCAGATCCCGGACTTCTACGACTGGCTGTCGCGCTACGTCCAGGTGAGCAACTGGCTCTCCTACCGCGATCGCTTCGCCGCGTTCACGATGCACAAGAGGCTGAACGTTTCGACGCAAGCCGGCGGCGCCGGCGGCCGCACGGCCGGCCTCGAGTATGTCAACGATCGCCTGCTGGAGGTGGCCGGTCTCCCTCCCGAGCCGCGAGTGCTCGATGCCGGCTGCGGCTTCGGTGGCACCGTCTTCCACTGGCAGCGCCGGATCGGTGGTCGCTATGACGGGCTCACCCTGAGCCGGGTACAGCTCCGGGTCGCCCGGCGCGAGGCGCGACGGCGGGGCATCGAGGATTCCTGCCGGTTTCATCTGCAGAGCTACGACACGGCACTCGAGCGGGACTTCGACGCGGTCGTCGCCATCGAGTCGCTCATCCATTCAGCGGACCTCGATCGGACTGTCCCCAACCTGGCGAGCGCGCTCCGTCCCGGCGGCGTGCTGCTCATCCTGGACGACATGGCCACAGGCGACCTCGACCGCGTACGGCCGACCGAGGTGGCCCTGCTGCGCGCCCATTGGGGTTGCGCCCGCTACCCGTCACAGGAGGACTACCGGGCTGCCCTCTGCCGTGCCCGCCTGACGTTGATTCACGAGGAGGACCTCAGCTCGCTCATGGTCGTCCGGGACGAGCACATCCTCGACCGATGGGAGAGCGTCTATTCCAATCTCCATCGAGCCATCCCGCTGTCGCCGGTTCGCACGGTCGTCTCCGCCTTTCTCGGCGGGATCGCGCTCGAGCGCTTGCACGGTTCGGGCGACGTCCACTACCGGCTGTTGGTCGCCCGCAGGACCGGGAAAGCCTAGCCCGTATGTCGAAACAGACGAGTCGCTACGATGTCTGCCCGGAGGTGTGCGGCCGACTGGAGCATCCCGGATTGGGGCTTGATATGCCGATCTGGGTGGACCACACCCGGGAGGACACGACGGTCGACCAGCAGAGGATCGAGGACGCCCTGGAGCGGATGGACCTCGACGGCCGGCGGATCCTCCACGTCGGCGTCGGCAACTCGGGGTTCGCCCGACGCTTTGCCGGCCGGGTACGCCTCATCGACGGCCTGACCGTAAGCGAACCTGAAAAGACCCTCGCCGACTCGCTTCACATCGCCAGTTACACGGTATACCTCCTGAACAAGTACGGCCGGGATTTCCTCACAACGATCGAGAACCGGTACGACTTCATCATTGACAACAATTTGGCGAGCTTTGCCTGCTGCAAGTATCACTTCTATCGTATGGTGGATAATTATCTATGGTGTTTGCGTCCGGGCGGTAGTGTTTTGACCGACCAGCAGGGAATGGACTGGACGGTAGAGGACGATCCCCGATGGCGGCTCTGCTACGAGGACCTCGAGGCCCTGGCGGGAAGGTTCCCGATCGCGGTGACGAAGGTCACGGACACCGTGTATCGGATCCGCGGCATCTCGTGACCTACAATACCGCCTTGCGGGAGCTCGGGTTCTCGGCGGCGGATCGCGTCGTGATCGTCCATGCCGACGATATCGGGATGTGCAACGCCACGGTGAGCGCGTTCTTCGAGCTCGCCGAGCACGGGGTGATCTCCTCCGGATCGGTGATGGTTCCGTGCCCCTGGTTCCCCGCGGTGGCCGCCGGCTGTCGAGGGAATGCCGGCGTCGATGTCGGCGTGCACCTGACACTGACCAGCGAATGGGACAGTTATCGCTGGGGACCCGTCTCGACCCTGGATCCGACATCCGGCCTGTTGGACGAGGAGGGGTACTTCTATCGCAACCAGGACCTGTGGCGGGGTCTCGACCCGAAGGCGGTCCGAATCGAGATGGAGGCCCAGGTCGACCGTGCCCTGGCAGCGGGCTTGGATCTTACCCACGTCGACTGCCACATGTTCTCGATGCTGGCCGTGTCGTTGGTCGGCCATTACGTGGATCTCGGCTTCGCCCGTCGACTACCGGTCTTGATGACGCGCCAGCCGCAGTGGGTCGCGATCCTGTCCGAGGCGGCCATCGCCGGCTGGGAGGAGCAGGGGCTCCCGGTTTTCGATCATCTCAGGGAGATGCCCTTGAACCAGCCGACGACCCGATGGCTGGACCTGACGAAGGGCCTTTTCGACGAGCTATCCCCTGGCCTCACGTACCTGATCACCCACCCGGCCACGGACTCGCCGGAGCTGCGGGCCATCGCCGGCGACTGGCGCCAGCGAGTGGCCGACTTCGAGACCTTCCGCAACGCCGAGTTGCGGTCTCACTTGCGCCGGAGCGGTATCGAGATCATCGGCTGGCGCCCGTTGCGGGAA
>JALZID010000131.1 GCA_030860485.1 Pseudomonadota bacterium
CAGAGCTCTGGTCGTCATTCGGTCGTCTGGAGCAAGCCCTCAAAGCGGCACAGAAGGCGGTGGTCCTGGAGCCGGATCTCTCACGGACACAGACGGTTTTGGGTTTCGCCTACCTGACCGAGGTCAAGACGACCCAGGCCAAGGAGGCCTTTGACAAAGCGATTGCGCTTGATCAGGCGGATCCCCTCCCGAGGCTCGGTCTGGGGCTGGCCAAGATCCGGGAGGGCGATCTGCATGACGGACGCCGCGAGATCGAGGTCGCCACGAGCTTGGATCCGAATAGCTCGATCGTCCGGAGCTATCTGGGCAAGGCCTACTATGAAGAGAAACGCATGCCGTTGGAGGAGCACCAGTATAGTATTGCCGAGGAACTGGACCCTAAGGATCCCACCCCATGGTTCTACGATGCAATCGCGAAACAGACGACGAACCGGCCGGTCGAGGCCTTGCAGGACATGCAAAAAGCCATTGAATTGAACGACAACCGTGTAGTCTACCGGTCACGTCTGTCGCTCGATTCGGACCTGGCGGCCCGCAGCGCGAGCCTGGCCCGGGTCTACACCGATCTGGGTTTCCAGCAATTGGCCTTGGTGGAGGGCTGGAAGTCGGTCAACACCGATCCAAGCGACTTTTCCACCCATAGGCTTCTGGCCGATTCGTATGCGGCGTTGCCCCGCCACGAGATCGCTAGGGTCAGCGAGCTGCTACAGTCTCAGCTGCTGCAGCCCATCAACACGACGCCCATTCAGCCGCGCCTTGGCGAAAGCAACCTGTTCCTCATCAGCGCCCAAGGACCTGGGGCCCTCTCCTTCAATGAGTTTAACCCTATTTTCAACCGAGATGGGGTCACAATACAGACTAGCGGCCTGGTCGCGGAGAATAGCACCTATGGTGGAGAAGCCGTTGCCTCGGGGATCTACCAGAAGACATCCTTCAGCGTCGGTGGATTCCACTTTACCACAGACGGGTTTCGAGAAAATGCCGACCAGCGGGACGAAATCGCTAACGTCTTCGTTCAGCAAGAACTTACGCCGGACACGGGCATCCAAGTCGAGTACCGGTACCGGGATCTGGAGCAAGGCGACGTTCAGCAGCGATTCTTCCCGGAGGATTTCTTCCGCGGTCTGAGAAACGAGGAAGAGCGGCATACCTTCCGCCTCGGCGCGCGCCATGCGTTCTCGCCGGGCTCCATCCTCCTCGGCTCGTTTACCTATCAGGACTCCGACGCTGGTTTGAGAATCAATGACATCCCCGATCCTGGCAACTTCATCGACGACAAATTTCCCCAGACGGCCTTCAGTGCTGAGCTGCAGCACCTGTTTCGCTCGCGGTACCTAAATCTGCGAACCGGTGCCGGATATGTCGCTGTCGACCGCAAGGACGACACGACAATCAGAATTCCCGGACCCGATCCGATCGAGATCCGTTCGGTGACCGACACGGATCTCCAACACTTCAACGCGTACGCGTACGCGGACGTCAATCTCCTGAGGGACGTGACCGCCACGCTGGGGCTCAGTCTCGACTCCCTGAGGGGGGACGAGGATGTCGATAAGGACCAGGTCAACCCGAAGTTCGGGATCACCTGGACTCCGTTCGCGGGGACCACCCTTCGCGCGGCGGCGTTCAGCGTCCTGAAGCGAACGCTGATCACCGACCAGACGATCGAGCCGACCCAGGTGGCCGGGTTCAACCAGTTCTTCGATGACGCCAATCTGACGGAGGCCTGGCGTTACGGGGGGGCGATCGATCAGAAGTTCACGGGCAGCCTGTTCGGAGGCGTGGAGCTCTCCAAACGAGATCTGACGGTTCCGGGCCTCCTGGACCTGTCGGATCCCTTAAACCCAGTCAACCGGGACGCGGACTGGAACGAGTATCTGGGCCGTGCGTACCTGTTCTGGACGCCGCATCCATGGCTGGCGCTCAGGGCGCAGTACCTCTTCGAGCGCTTCGAACGGGATCTCATAGGACCCACGGAGCTGGACACCCAACGCGTGCCCCTGGGGATCGGGTTCTTCCACCCGTCCGAGCTGAGTGCCTCCCTGATGGCGACGTATTGGAATCAGGACGGCATGTTCACGCCCTTCATTGACCCCACCGTTCCCCTTCGATCCGGTAGCGACGAGTTCTGGATTGTCGACGCGGCGATCTCGTACCGTCTGCCGAAGCGGTATGGTTTCATCTCGGTGGGAGCGACGAATCTGTTCGACGAGGAGTTCAATTTCTTCGAGGTCGATTTCGACAACCCGACGATCCAGCCGACCCGCACGGTCTTCGCGAGGGTCACACTGGCGTTCCCGTAGGCATCGGGAAGTCCCGTGTGTCGAAAAACGGTAGGGGTCACACTGGTGCCGAGCGTCCCGACGAGGCCGTCTAGGCCATAGAAAGGCGCTCCACGTTTTGTTGTGGAGCCGTACAGCTTCCGTTTCATCGAGCGGCGGCTCGCGAACGCTGGGCGATGCGGACCTGGCGGAGATGGATACCCTGGGGGATCAGGCCAAGGCCGAGGACTACTGACCGGGTGCCGGCTGGGAACGGCTGCAGAAAAAAAGAGAGGGCGCGAGAGAGCACCCTCAACAACCAATTAAGGAGGAAGCACTGTCTGTTAGGGCACGTGCGCGCTGATAAAGAAGCACGAGTGGTGCTATGTTAAATGTCACGCAAACGGAGGCAGTTATGTCCAAGACAGTTAAGAGAGTAATGAGAGTCATGATGATCGGCCTGGTCGCGCTGCTGGGAGCCAAGGCCGAGGCGCACTATTACGTAGCATCGGGCAAATATAAGTATTGTAGCGTTTGTAGTGAAACGCAGCTTACGCCGCAAGACGGCTCAATCGACTCCGACCCCCATACCGAGAAACTTAAATTTGTTTTGACGCCCAAATTGATAGAGATATTGTGCCCAAACGAGCAAATACCCATATCAATAGACGACCCTTTGCTTCAGAATCTAAGTCTTGAAGTCCAAAAGACAATAGATGCAGGTGATATTACTACACTACTGAACGGCAACGGTGGTCCTCTTACTACAGCCGAGGTGACAGCCTGCGTTAATGACGCGGCCCTTCTGGTGAATAGTACTTTGGACCAACTTTGGGATCAAATTTGTGGTGTCGATGTCATACCAACTGCTGTGATAATCCGTAACATGAAAGCAGAGATCAACACACTTGCGTGCGACGTTTTAAATACAGACGTTTTAAATACATGTGATACGGTTAGTACTCATGTGGATGATGATTGCACACTTCCGAAATACTCCAATCTCAAAAACTACCCAAACAAACCTAAAGAAGCTTATTATAAATGCGAATAACTGCAAAGGGAAACCGTGATGCTGACCGCCCGACACAATTACACAAGGAAAAATGGGATCGGAGTTACCTATAGAAGACGATTATAGGCTATAGGTTGGT
>JALZID010000132.1 GCA_030860485.1 Pseudomonadota bacterium
TGTCCCGGCGACGATCACATGGGCGCCGAGGTCTGCGGGGAACGGCGGGATGGCCACGGTCGCGGTGATGCCGATACGACCCGCGTGGGCCCGCGCCAGCCGGTAGAGGGTGGTCTTCTTACCCCCCGCGCCGACCAGCGCCACGAGCCCGCGCGTCGCGGCCAGGGCTTCCAAGAGCGCCTCGCGATCTCGCTCGGTCCAATCAGTCACAGACACCGACCTGCACGGACAGGATCCGCGGCAGAAAGCTCGCGAGGAGCTCCCAATGCGAACCCAGATCGCGGCTGGCGAAGAGATGGCCACTGGAGGTGCCGAAGTAAACGCCGCAGGGGTCGAGCCCGTCGGTGGCCAGTGCCTCTCTCAGGACGGTGATGTAGACGTGCTCCTGCGGGAGCCCTCGGGTCTGTGGCTCCCAGTGCCGTCCCCCGTCACGGCTGCGATAGACGCAGAGCTTGCGTCCGGCCGTGGTGCGCATGTGCTGGCTCTCCTCCGGAATCACGAATACCCTGTCGGGGTCGGAGGGACAGACGGCGATCGCGTAACCGAAGTCGCTCGGGAGGCCCGCGGTGATCTCGGTCCAGCTCTGGCCCCGGTCGTCGCTGCGATAGGTGCCGTTGTAGCACTGCCGGTAGAGGCGCTCGGGGCGGGCCGGGTGCATGAGCAGCCGGTGGATGTTATGGCCGGTTTCGGGACAGGGGCTCGGGAGGTTGTGCGCCCGTACGCCGCGGTTGATGGGACGGAAGCTCATCCCCCCATCGTCGGAGCGGAACGCGCCACCGGCCGAGACCGCGACATAGATGCGGCGCGCGTCGGTGGGGTCCACGTAGATGGAATGGACGGCGAATCCCCCGCGTGCCGGCTCCCAGGTCGGGCGCGTCGGGTGATCGTTCAACCCCCCCACCGGCTCGAAGCGCTCCCCGTGGTCCATGCTCACGAAGAGACCCGGCGGATCGATGCCGGCATACATCACCCCCGGCGCATCCACAGGTCCCGGCGCCAGGAACCAGATGGCCTCGACGGAGGATCCCTGGCGACCGGGCGCATGACAGGGGGCGCGATCGAGGGCCTTCCAACTCCACCCGCCGTCGTCGCTGCGATAAACGTGGGCCCCCCAGATCGGGTGGTTGGCCGCAGCATAACCGCGTCGTGGCTCACGCGGGTCGAGCCAGGCATGAGACACCCCGTAGCCGGTGATCTGGGGCCCCTCGATTGACCATCGCCGCCGATCGCGATCGGAGCGAAAGCAGAACAGACCCTTCTGAGTACCGACGAGCACCACGCAATGCCGTTCGAGTGACAGATCGATAACCCTGGCAGGACCGAATGGTGATCTGACGCGATCCGGTCGCGCCCGTCAATCACCCAAAAGGGGGGATTCAGTGCAAGGATGTCCCGACCTTGATCACCGTCTCCCGGTCGCGGGTGTCGACGGTGCGCATCATCACCGGGCGCCGCCACACCCGATGGATGTATTCGAGGACCCTGCGGGCATACTCGATGTCGAGACCGCGCCGGTCGCCGCCATGGTCCTGGGTCAGCTCCAGGCTGCCGTCGTTGCCGAGGGACATCACCGAGATGCGCGGCGCACCGAAGTGATAGCGTGGGGCCAGGAGCTCTTCGCGCAGCGCGTCGATGTCCCAGTCACCGACCTTGATCTCGCCGTTGCGCCTGGCCTGGAAGCGGAACAGCCCGAGCTCACGGGCCAGCTCCGCGTCCAGATAGTTGTGCAGGAAGCTGCAATCGTCCTCTTCGCGCATGATGCGGCGCGCGGCGTCGAGGTCATGGTCGTCGATAATCTTCTCCCACAGCGCGAATCCCAGGTGGTAGGGGTTGACGGAGAGCGCGATCTCGCGATCCCCGGCAAACGGCCTCACCACGTCGGAATGTGCCTTCAAGGCGTCGAGATAGACATGATTGGGCAGGAAGCCGGCCTCCCGCAAGAGCCGCGCGTGCCAATACGAGGCCCAGCCTTCGTTCATGATGTGGCAAGCGAATACCGGATGGAAGTAAAACGATTCCTCGCGCACGGCCAGGAAGATGTCACGCTCCCAGTCCTCCATCTCGGGCGCGTAGTGGGCGATGAACCACAGGAGATCGGACTCCGGGTGCGGGGGGATCGCAACGCGCGCATGCTCGCGGCCCGGAGCGGCCGGCTCGTCCTCCCCCGGCAGGGTCTCGAAGCGCTTGCGAAAGCCCTCGATCGTTCGTGGCTCCCGAGCCTTTGGTTTTTCGGGGTAGCGCGGGCGTGTCAATCGTTGATCGTCGTCGATGTGCTGTTCCAGGGCCAGCGCGGCATCCAAGACCGCCTCGACACGGTTCTGACCGTACTCGGCGATGGCGTTCTCGATCTGATGGGCGTGGGCGGCGGCCTGCTCCACCACGTGGAAACCGACCTGTTCCTGGGCGCGCCTGAACAGCAGGTTGTTCTTCGAGAAGTCCGCGTGGCCGAGGACGTGGGCGATGACCAGGGTGTTCTCCTGTACGCTGTTGGTGTTGGCCAGATAGGCCCGTCCAGGATTGCCCGGGAACACCACCTCGAAGATCTTGGAGTGGCCCATGCGGTGTTGGACCAGTTGATAGATGTAGCGCACGCCGAAGGACCAGTGCGGCATGCGCACCGGCAGGCCGTAGACCGCAACCTCCATCATGAAGCTCGGTGGGACCACCTCGAAATCGACCTCATAAAAATCGAGCCCGAGGCCGCGGGCCATGGCCTCTATGGGAGCGAGATAGGTGTCGGCGGCCCTGGCCATCATTTAGGCAGCCTCGGCACCCGCCTGCTGCTTGAAGAATCGGCGGATGCTGGGCCAGATGTCCTCATGGCTGGCCAAGGGAAAGCTGCCGATGGGGAGATCGACGGTGGCGAGGTCGTGGAACAGGACCCCCATCTGGGTGTCGAGGGCCTCGCTGGCGGCGTGGCTGATCTCCACGTAACCGATGAAGTTGAGCAGGGCGCTCAGTTGCTGCAACGCCGCCGCGGTGGGCTCCCGATCTTCGATGAAGTTATCGCCGTCCGAGGCGTAGAACAGATAGGCGTTGTAGCGAGCGGGGCTGTAGCGCGCGTGCAGGATGTCGAGCGCCAGGGTGAAGGCGCTCGAGGCCTGGGTGCCGCCCTGGGCCGTGACACGGAAGAACTCCGCCTCGGAGAACTCCCAGGCCATGGCCGTGTGGGCGATGAACACCGTGTTGATCTCGTGGTACTGGCGCCTGAGTCCCTGCAGAGCCCAGAAGAAGAAGGTCTTGGCGAGCTTGCGGTCTGCTTCCTCCATGCTGGAGGAGGCATCGAGCAGGAAGAAGATCACGGCGCGGGTCGCCGGGCGGCGGCGCCGCGCGAGCTGGCGAAAGCGTAGATCCTCGTTCGAGAACTCCGGCCCGTCGTGCTGGACCGAGCGGCGCTTGATGGCCTCTTTTAGGGTACGGCGCCGATCGAGCCGCGAACGCACGCCGCGCCGGTCCCAACCCTCGCGCACATATTGCTCATCGACCAGCGCGTCGCCGGGCCGGGGCTCGAGGTTCGGTAGCTCCAACTCCTCCCACAGCCAATCGACGATGTCGTCGATCTTGAGCTCCAGGACCAGCTCGAATCCGCCCATTTCGGATCCGCCGCCGCGGTCTCTGGGATCCAGGGGCGCCTGGCCGGGTCGCAGCAAATCACCCGGGTTCACCTGGCCGCGCTTGCCCTGACCGACGGATTGCTGCGCCTCCGGATCGCGCAAACGAAAGCGGTAGTGCTCGAGGAAGCGCACCGGGACCTGGACCGTGCGGTTGTCGGGACGCGAGATGACATCGGAGTTGGCGACGAGCTCCGGGAGATGTTCCTTGACGCTGTCCCGGACCTTGTCGTTGTGGCGCAGCCAATCGCGTGCCCCGCGAGAGAAGAGATCGTACCAATCGGCCTCTTTGGAGCCGTGCGACTGTTTGTCCTTGTCACTCGGGTTCATCGGCCCATGCGCCTTCGCTTACCTCACCCCGTCGAATTATACGCCTTACGATCGATGCAATGGCGATGGATGCAATGGCGCATCGATGTCAGGTCCGCCATTGTTTGCGCCCACCGGTCTCCGATCCCGCCTCACGAGCTTTTGTTTGTTCACACAGAAAGGGTCTTCTCCTTTTTATTCTTGAGACAGCAGGGTAGTGACATAATTCAACGCCTCCTTGGCACTGTGTTCGTCATAGCCGTATTCTTCAGCGAGCCGGCGCTGCACCGCCGAGATCTTCTGGCGTGCCTCCTCGTCGGGACGGGTCGTCGAGGTCACGAGCCGGAGCACATCGCGGCGCTCCTCGAACAGGTACTGCTCGATGGCCTGGTGCAGGCGCGCATGCGAATCGAGGGTGAACTTCTCGCCCTGCTTGTAGGCCACCATCGCCTTGCGTACCACCTCCTGGCGGAACGACACCTTGCCGGAGTCCGAGATGTTGATCTTCTCTTCGACCGCGCGCTTGAAGCGCTCGTCGGGCGGCCGCCGCTCGCCGGTGATGGGATCGACGATCTCGCGATGGTCGAGCGCCGCCTCCACCTCGTCGAGGTACTTCTCGAGCAGGCCCTGCGCCTCCTGCTCGAAGGAGGCGAATAGGGCCTTGTGGACGTCTTCCTTGACCCAGCGATTGTAGAAGTCCTTGCGGGCGATCACCAGAAAGTCCAGCCATTGGCGCTTCTGCTTGGCGTCCATGCGCGCATCGGACTCGATGGCGTCCTTGAGCGCGAGCAACACCTCCATGGTGGTCAGGCTCCGTGCCTCGCTCTTGCTGATGGCCTTGGACAGGGCGTTGATCACGAACCGCGGGCTCACCCCCGACATCCCTTCCTCGGGCGACTCGCCGCGGATCCGCTCGACCTCGGAGGGACTCACCCCCTCGACGTCCTCGCCGGCGTACAGCGACACCTTCTTGGTCAGATCGAGCCCCTCGCGCTCCGACTTATGGACGCGTGTCAGGACCGCGAACACGGCCGCGACCTGGAGCGCATGCGGGTCGAGGTGGACCTCGCGGAAGTTGGGTGCGGCCGAGATGAGCTTGGTGTAGATGCGCGCCTCGTCCTTGTAAGACAGGGTGTAGGGCACCTTGACGATGACCATGCGATCCAACAGGGCCTCGTTCTCGCGCTCTTGCAAAAACTTGTGGAACTCGGCGAGGTTGGTGTGCGCCAGGATCGTCTCGTCGAGGTAGATGAGCGGGAAGCGCGACACCTTGACGTTCTTTTCCTGGGTCAAGGTCAAGAGCAGATACAGGAACTCGCGCTTGACCTTGAGGATCTCGATCATTTCGAGCACCCCGCGGCTCGCCGCGTACACCGCCCCCGACCACGACCAGGCCCTGGGATCGCCTTCATCGCCGTACTTGCTCACCTTCGAGAGGTCCACGGACCCGACCAGATCGGCGATGTCGGCGGTGGTGGGATCATGCGGCGCGTAGGTGCCGATCCCGCTGCGTCCGGCCTCGGAGATAAAGATGCGATGCACCGGGAACTGCATGAAATCGCCGCTGAACTCCTCCTCCAGGCGCATGCGGCAGTAAGGACACACCTGCCCCGCGATCTCGACGCCGTAGGTCTCCCGGAAGTTGCCGCGCAGGGTGTGGGGCACCAGGTGCAGTGGGTTCTCGCTGGTCGGGCAGCCCTTGACCGCATAGAGGGCGCCATCGTCCGTGTGCGAGTATTCTTCCAGCCCGCGCTTCAAGAGGATCACCATCGTGGACTTGCCCCCCGAGGGCGGGCCCAGCAAGAGCAACAGCCTGCGCCCGACCTCGGAGCCCGCGCTCGCGGCCTTGAAGTAGTCGACAGCGCGCTCCAGGGCATCGTCGATCCCGAACAGCTCGTCGGCGAACAGGCCGTGCTGCTTGGGCTCTGCGTGCTCCTCACCGCCATCGAGACCGGCCCGCCGCAGCATGTCCCAGACATACTGGTGACTGTTGCGCGTGAGGCCGTGAGGGTGTTGCGGCAAGACCTCGCCGAGGAAAGCCGCGAACGAACCTTCCCAGTGCCGCGCTTGATGTTCCTTCGTGAACGCGGTCAGCGAATCAATGAACCGAGCCTGCGGATCGTTGGTCATGTGGTTCCCGATCATGAGACCTCCCTAGAATCGACCGTCTTCCTGCTGCCCCTATCGTATACCAATCCCCCGCGCCTTGCCCGCCCAGGTTGCCCGCCTTTTGAACGCGCCTGCGAGCAAATGCTTCGGGCTGGCGCGAAAGACACCCGCTTCTTCTTATCTTAGAGCCACGTCTCGGGATAATAAACCCGTGCTGGTCACGGTCAGGGTGGGTGGGGG
>JALZID010000133.1 GCA_030860485.1 Pseudomonadota bacterium
CAGAGCTCTGGTCGTCATTCGGTCGTCTGGAGCAAGCCCTCAAAGCGGCACAGAAGGCGGTGGTCCTGGAGCCGGATCTCTCACGGACACAGACGGTTTTGGGTTTCGCCTACCTGACCGAGGTCAAAAGTGACATCGGAGCTTTCTATAGAACACCACTATAGGTTATAGGTAGATAGGTAGCCGAAGGCCCGGGAACCAGGGTGGGTTAGGCGTGCTGCTTATGCCGTAACCCATCGAGGAGCTGAAGCGCGGGCACCGAGGATGTTTCGAGTCTCCTTACGTTATGGGATCCCTCTCCTCATCGTCGTATTTACGGCGGTCCTCGCGGCGTACTCGGTGCAGAAGGAATGGGGTGCCGCGGAAGCGGTGGTACGGGGAGAAGAGGTGTCGCAGATGATAAGCCGCATGGCACTGCTCCAAAAGCAGTTCAGCTATGCATTCGCCACGGGTAACGAGGGGCGCATTGCACAGGAGATGTCACTCCTCGGCAGGGCTTCGGATCCGCAGATCGCGATATTGGCTGATGATACCGACATCGTGCTGGGCGCAACGAACGGCGAATGGGTCGGTCGGTCGGTGGCGGAGGCAGCCCGGGCGCAATGGCCGCGCTGGGCAGACGAGCCGTTGCAAGCGATAATCGATCGGGTACGAGCGGAATTATCCGGCGAGCTGTTCCTCGCCGCCGGTGGCCGCTACGTATTGGGAATATACCCGCTTAGGCTGGATGCCCACGGCGACGCGGATGCACCGACGCGGATAGGTGTCTTGATTGTGCAAAGAGACCTCTTGCGCCAGCTCGCCCACGCGCGGCGCACGGTCGAGAAGTATCGGCTGGAGATGGTCGGTGTGCTTATCGGCCTGGCCATAGTGCTCGGGGTCCTGATGCATATCTTTCTGACGCGCAGACTTAACGCGTTGTTGAATGCTACACAGCAATTCGCCGCAGGAAACTTAGGGGCGCGCGCCGATCTGCGCGGTACAGACGAGGTCGCGAGTTTAAGCCGGGCCTTTGACCGCATGGCGGGGCAGGTTGCGGACACCCAAAGGCAGCTCGAGAGCCGCGTGCGGGAGCGGACCTTTGAGCTTGCCCGAACGGTTTCCGTGCTGCAAAGGGAGATCGCCGAACGCCAGCGTGCCGAGAACACGCTATTCGACGAGAAAGAACGGATCGAGGTCACTCTGGCGTCCATCGGGGATGCCGTTATCACCACCGATGTTGCCGGTCGCGTCGACTACCTGAATCGAAGCGCCGAGCAACTGACGGGTTGGCCGCAGGTGGAGGCCGAAGGCCGGCTGCTCCGCCACGTGCTCAGTATCGTGGATGAGAACACCCGTGACCCAGTGGATGACGCCGCGGAACGGTGCTTACAGGAAGACAAGATCGTTGGCCTTTCGAGCAGTACGCTATTGATCTCCCGTGACGGGCAGGAGATCTCGATAGACTACTCGGCCGCCCCGATCCACGACCACGAGGGTGCGAAAATAGGATGCGTACTGGTTTTTCGCGATGTTACCGAGGCACGCCGAGCGGCGCGCCAATTGAGCTACCACGCTTCCCACGATGCGCTGACCGGGCTCGTCAATCGCCGGGAGTTCGAGCGCCGGCTGGAGCGTATCCTCACCACGGCACTGCCGGAGGAGTCGCACGCCGTCGTTTATCTGGACCTCGACCAGTTCAAGGTCGTCAACGATACCTGCGGGCACGTCGCAGGGGACGAGCTGTTACGCCAGGTAGGCGCCGTGCTCGTGTCCCAGGTGCGCAAACGTGATACGCTGGCGCGCCTCGGCGGCGACGAATTCGGGGTGCTGCTGGAACACTGCCAACAGGGGCAGGCGCTGAGGATCGCCCATCAGATGCGCGAGTCCCTGCAGGAACTCCGCTTCGTGTGGCAAGACCGCGGCTTCACGATAGGCGCGAGCATCGGGCTCGTGCCTATTGGTCCGGGAGTCGATACCGTGGCCACCGTCTTCAGAGCGGCGGATGATGCGTGCTATGCCGCCAAAGAGCAAGGCCGCAACCGCGTGCACCTATATGAGGCCGATGACCACGAGCTGGCTCGGCGTCATGGGGAGATGCAATGGGTGCCGCGCATCCAGGAAGCGTTGGCCAACAACCGATTTTCGCTGTTCTATCAACCGATTATTCCGCTCGGTCAGGATGGACGACCGCACGGCGAGGTGCTGCTGCGTCTTTTCGACCGCAACGGCGATCTGATACTGCCTGGCGCGTTTATCCCCGCGGCGGAACGTTACAATCAGATGCAGGCCATCGACCGTTGGGTCATCTGCAGCGTTTTTGCGGCGTTGCGTGACCCGGATACCGTCATGCCATCGGGCTCTGTCGCCATCAACCTCTCTGGCCAGTCCCTGAGCGACCGGCAGTTCCTAGAGTTCGTTGAGCAGCAGATAGAGGCCTGTGCGGTCGTTCTGGAACGCATTTGCTTCGAGATCACCGAGACGGCTGCGATCAGCAATCTCAGCTTGGCCAAGCGCTTTTTCTCGGCCCTCAAGCCGCGCGGGTGCCGCTTCGCCCTCGATGATTTTGGCAGCGGCCTGTCTTCGTTCGCCTATCTGAAGACGCTTTCGATAGACTTCTTGAAGATCGACGGCGGTTTCGTGAAGGACATGGTGAGGGATCCCATCGATCATGCCATGGTCGAAGCGATCCACAGAATCGGTCATGTGATGGGTCTTGAAACGATCGCAGAGTCTGTCGAGGACGAAAGGATCTTGGCGCGGCTCAAGGCAATCGGCGTGAACTACGCGCAGGGTTACGCAGTAGGGAAACCGAGACCGCTGAGAACGCTGGCGCAGTCCTAGACAGAATTGAGCCCCTGGAAGTATTTACGGCGTTTGGGGGGCGGGGGACCCTTGGCGGCTGCCGGCTCATTGGTGAGCGCCGTTGCGCCGGTGTTACCGCCCGGCAAGGTGGCGAGGTCGCGGTTCTGTATGACCACCGCCTCGTTTCGGGGGGACAAGTGACCTAGGAATCCACCGGGATCTGGTCCATTATTAGAGCGGGCTTGACCTGGGCTCAGAATCGTTATATCTATTACAACGTTCTTCACGTTTCTTATATCTTACTCGAGGCAAACACGTGCGGTTGCGGCGCTGTGGCTATCCCGCCTTGTTTGCCGCCGCTTGTTGCGTGCTCACCTCCGGTGTCCACGCACAGGATCACTGTCAGGAACCGGCGGGAAGGTTCGCGAGCATCGACGGCGAGGTCGATGTTCAAAGTGGAGGGGTATATTGGCGCACGGCACAACTGGATCAATCCCTATGCGAAGGCGACACGATCCGTGTGGGAGACCGCAGTCGCGTTGCCATCCAGTTGATTAATAACGCCGTGTTGCGTATCGACCAAAATACCAGCATACGCTTAATGAATATCAGCAGCAAGACCGACGAGCGGTCCTGGCTCGACCTTGTGAGCGGCGCCCTGCAATCTTTCAGCCGCCAACCGTGGCTGCTAAGGGTTACCACACCCCACCTCAAAGGGGATATCGACGGCACAGAGTTTTATGTCCAAGCGGAAGAGGATCGTTCGCTGCTCATTGTTTTAGAAGGCCGCGTGCTGGTTTCCAACGACAAGGGGCACCTCGCGCTTGCCTCAGGTCAGGCCGCCACCGCGGAAGCCGGAAAGGCGCCTGCGTACCGCATCGTTGTCCGCCCGCGGGATGCCGTCCAGTGGGCGCTGTACTACCCACCCGTCCTCTATCTTCGCCCTGATGAATTCCCGCCCGGCCCGGGCTGGCAAGGGATGGTTCGGCAATCCATTGAGCTCTACCTGCGAGGGGACCGGCAGCAGGCGTTCGAGGGCATTGCGACCGTTCCCGAGACGGTCCGCGACCCGCGCTTTTTCGTCTATCGCGCCTCACTCCTGCTGGCCATGGGCCGCGTGGATGAGGCCGATGCAGATATCAAGCGGGCGCTTAGGTTGGCCCCGAACGACGGCAATGCCTTGGCGCTGCAATCGATCATCGCTATGGTGGAGAATGAGAAGGACAAAGCGCTCAATGTCGCACAGCGCGCCGTCGATGCGGCTCCCGGCTCCGCGACCGCATTGATCGCCCTGTCCTATGCCCAGCAGGCCACGTTCGACCTCGAAGCTGCGCGCGCAAGCCTTGAAAAAGCCGTGCAACTCGACCCGAAAAATGCCTTGGCGTGGGCACGGTTGGCAGAGCTCTGGTCGTCATTCGGTCGTCTGGAGCAAGCCCTCAAAGCGGCACAGAAGGCGGTGGTCCTGGAGCCGGATCTCTCACGGACACAGACGGTTTTGGGTTTCGCCTACCTGACCGAGGTCAA
>JALZID010000134.1 GCA_030860485.1 Pseudomonadota bacterium
GTCAAGGACCTCACTCTCTCGGACCTTGTCTTCGCTATCGATGCGCTTCTGCCTCATCGCGCCCATGACCCGGACTCCGTGGCCGAGCTCATCGCAGAACGACACCAACGACGACAGAGCGCGTGTGAATCCGCCTATCGGAAACAGAACGCAGCTCTATTAAACCCATCGGCGGAGTGACAAAGTAGAATTAAGGTACTTCGGGTTTCTATCAGAGTGAGCGAGATGACTACCCGAAAAGTTGCATAAATTGAAAGGAGGGGATAGCTAAGCGCCGCCAGATGAGGGTTGCCTACAGGCCGGGGAGTGGGCCGAGGCCGACCAGCAGGCGCCGACGCATGGCCCGACGGATCTCGGACGTCGCGCTGTCGCTGTGATCGATTCGAATCGTTCCCCGGTTTATTCTCCTCCTTTTCAGTTAGCTATAGCATATCTTGAGGGCCGCCGCAAGGGGTTGGCGGTGGACCCGGGGCGATGTTTGTCGCGCGGCGGGCTGCCACCGAGGGGAGGGGTGGAGGCGCATACGATATCGCTATGCCAGGCATCAGATGGATGCCTTCGCAGAGCAGCGAGACCCTCGCGCCCACGCCGGCGGCCAGGCCATTGCGCCGGGCGACGTGGCTCGAGACGTTGAAATCGAGTAGCTGATGGCTGACCGAGGCGATGATCCGCATCGGCTCGCCACAGCGGGTCGTCCGGTGATTGGCGATCCGTTATGTAAGGTTGTATATTTCGCTAGGTCGCAGTGCAAAGCGAGGTGGCGATGCGGTCCCTTTGGAAAAGGTGGCTCTGCGCAGCCGGGCTAGTGGCGTGCGCGTGCGCGGCGCCGGCGGGCGATGTCACCGTTTCGGCGGCGGCCAGCCTGACCGATGCCTTCAAGGAGATCGGCTCGGCTTTCAAGATACAGCATCCGGGCACCGAGGTCCGGTTCAACTTCGCCGCATCCGATGCGCTGGTCCAGCAGCTCGCGGCGGGCGCACCGGTCGATGTGCTGGCTACGGCGGACCAGGATTCCATGGACAAGGCCGCCGCCCAGAAGCTCATCGAGCCAGCCACCCGCAGCAATTTCGCCCGCAATACTCTGGTGGCGATCGTGCCTGCCGACAGTACGCTCGTGCTCGAGGGGCTGTCCGATCTGGAACGCACCGATGTGGAGCGCATCGCGCTCGGTAACCCGGCGAGCGTACCGGCCGGCCGCTATGCCCGGGATGCTCT
The DNA here is from genome assembly GCA_030860485.1 of Pseudomonadota bacterium. Classification (NCBI taxonomy): domain Bacteria; kingdom Pseudomonadati; phylum Pseudomonadota; species Pseudomonadota bacterium. Next base: position 1,216 of record JALZID010000134.1, read on the forward strand.
TGAGCGGGCCGGGCGTTGGCCCGCGATCGAGGCCAAGGCTATCTATACGCAGAACGTCCGCCAAAGCCTCGACTATGTCGCCCGCGCCGAGGTCGATGTCGCTTTCGTGTATACCACCGACGCCGCGATCCGCAAAGACCAGGTCCGCGTAGCGTTCACGGTGGCGACCGAGGTCCCCATCACCTACCCGATCGCCGTCGTCGCAGGGAAGAGCGCTGAGGCACGGCGTTTCTTGGACTACGTGCTGTCGCCACCTGGCCAGGCTATCCTGGCCCGGTATGGCTTTCTCCCGCCATGACCGGGATCGACGAGGACATGGGGTCCGCCTGGACGGCACTGGCGCTGTCCCTCAAGGTGGCGAGCTGCGCCACGCTGGTGTGCCTCGTCATGGGCGTCGGTGTCGGCTACGTGCTGGCCCGCCGGCGGATCCCGGGCCGCGATCTGGTCGATGCGCTTCTGACTCTACCGCTCGTGATGCCGCCCACGGTGCTCGGCTATTACCTCCTGGTCGTCATCGGGCGCAAGGGGGCGCTGGGTGCCTGGCTCCACGATGCCTTCGGTATCACCCTCGTCTTCACCTGGCAGGGGGCGGTGATCGCCGCGAGCCTGGTCGCCTTTCCGTTGACCTTCAAGTCGGCGCGCGCCGCCTTCGAGGCGGTCGACCGCGAGCTGGAGGAGGCCGCGCGCGTGCTCGGCGTGTCGGAGTGGGGGATCTTCTTTCGCGTGACCCTGCCGCTCGCCTGGCGCGGGATCCTGGCGGGCGCGCTTTTGGCCTTCGCCCGCGCTCTGGGCGAGTTCGGCGCCACGCTCATGGTGGCCGGCAGCATCCCGGGCAAGACCCAGACACTCTCGATCGCGGTCTACGAAGCGGTGCAGGCGGGTCACGACGAGACCGCCCAGATGCTCGTGCTCATCACGTCTGTCACCTGCGTCGCGGTGCTCGTGGCGGCGGGGCGCCTGGCCCCCGGTCGGACCGCGAGCGAATAGGGCGCCGATGGCGCTGGACGTCGATATCCGCAAGACGCTCCGGAGCGCCAGGCAGACCTTCCACCTGCAGGCGCGTTTCAGCGTGCACAGCCCTCGGATCGTGGTCCACGGTCCCTCGGGGGCCGGGAAGAGCCTGCTCCTCAAGGCCATCGCCGGGCTGATCACGCCGGATGAAGGCTCGATCGTGCTTTCCGGGGCCACGCTCTTCGACAGCGCCGCCGGAACCAGCCTCTGTCCCCAAGAACGCAGGGTCGCTTATCTTTTCCAGGACTATGCCCTGTTCCCGCACTTGACGGTGCGGCAGAACGTCGGCTTCGGCCTCAGGCGCGGGTGGCTCAATCTACACGGCGATCGACCCGATCCGGCCATCGATTCTTGGCTCGAGTCCTTCGAACTCTGCCGTGTGGCACACCAGTACCCGAGCCAGATCTCAGGCGGGCAACGCCAGCGCACGGCGCTCGCGCGGGCGCTCGTGGCGCGCCCCCGCGCGCTGCTCCTCGACGAGCCTTTCGCGGCCCTGGACCCGGCCCTGCGCTCGCGCATGCGTGCGGAGTTGCACGCCCTGCACGCGCGACTGGAGGTACCGATGGCCCTCATTACCCACGATCCCGAGGACGTGCGGGTCTTCGGCGAAGAGGTCCTGCGACTCTCGGACGGGGTAGTCGAAGCATCAAGCGCCACGGAGGTGCTCGACCCGCCCGGCCCATACGCCGGTCCCACAGGCCATTTACCGGGTGAGCATCGAACAGAGGCCCATCGAGCTTAGTGTGGATGGCGGTCGGCGACCGCAAGCTCGGCGGACCCGGGCGCATCGCCCTGCTCCGGGAGATCCGCGACCACGGCACCATCACGCACGCGGCCCGCGCCATGAAGATGAGTTACAAGGGCGCGTGGAATGCAATCGAGGGCATGAACAACCTGGCCGGGAACCGCTCGTCCAGCATGACCTTTTGGGTCTTGTGCTTTGATCTTTTGCGTGGGTGTCGGGGGCGGAGCGCCCTGCCGTCGCGAAATTTAATAGCGCGGTTCTAGCCGTGCGATCACGGTAGGACGAAATAATCATGTCCAACGACAAGCTTTCCGCGTGCCGCGAGAAGCGCACGCTCAAGGTTGATCGAGCGCTCACCCGAAGAACCGTATCGACCGAGACGCAATCTATGTCTGACCCGGATGCGCGCTTCCCGGCCGCCGCAAGGTGGCGGTGACGGAAGTGGACATCTTCGGCACCGACACCATGAAAGTCATCGAGATCAACGTATGAAGGAGCGGGGCGAGATCGTTCAAACCGTGTTGCGCCAATATCCCGATACGCAGGCGATCTATTTGTTCGGCTCCTACGGCACCGAGGACGAATGGCCCGACAGCGATGTGGACATCGCCCTGTTGTTGCCGCCTCTTGGCGTTCGGCAACATCGCCTTGGCGGCCTCGGACTGAACGATGGCAGAGGAGATCCTCTTTCGGGATGGAGATCGGGGATGCGCCCCTGCCCCCGGCGCAGAAGCGGCTCATCGTACTGGCCCGCGACAGGAACCGGGTGGTGATCACCTAGGCGAGCGGAAAACCTTCCGGGGTCACGACCAAGGCAATCACCACCTGCACGCAACGTTTGTCGCGGCTGTAACCGAATTTCCGCAGACCTCCTTCCGGTGGCTCCGATTCAAAATAGGTGCTGGTCAGATCGTGGAGGAGCACCTCGAACCCCACATGGAACAGCGCCTGCCAGCGTTGCCGGAGATACGTAAAGAGGTCCCGCTTATGGGGCAACAACTTGTCCAAACACCGATACAGCTTGTCGATCTGCACGAGACCAAAATCCTCACCCAAGAGATCGCCCATCGCGCTTCGTTCATACCATTGCCGGTGCAGCCGCCACTCGCTGCCTGGATCGACCAAGCGCTAACAGACCAAAGTCTTGAACACATTCAGCCAACGGGTCCCCTGGCGACCGACCGGCAGTCTATCGGACCAAAGCTCATCCAACCTCAGCTGATCCCAAAGGAGACAGGCCAACCAGCAGGCACCCCATTGCCGGGGACGATGTAATTGCAGCTCGCCGAGCTTGATCCTCACAATGTCACAGTCCAAGGGGGGTGCCACACGATCTTCGGGGAAGATGGCAATCTGCTTGCGCCGGACCTCACCCTCCTGCACTACTTCGATCGTCTTACACCAGCTTGCCCTCTGACCGTCATTGATCTCCCCCAGGTACAACACCTGCCTTTGA
>JALZID010000135.1 GCA_030860485.1 Pseudomonadota bacterium
TGTCCCGGCGACGATCACATGGGCGCCGAGGTCTGCGGGGAACGGCGGGATGGCCACGGTCGCGGTGATGCCGATACGACCCGCGTGGGCCCGCGCCAGCCGGTAGAGGGTGGTCTTCTTACCCCCCCCCCCGCGCCGACCAGCGCCACGGGTATACCAATGAACACCAGCGGGTCCTGGCGCTTGTCATGGTCAGCGACCCCTGGAGCTGGTTGAAACCGCCGCCAAGCGCAAAGCCGTCATCGGAGGTTTCACCGGAGTCCGTAATCCAGGTCACCCTACCGATGAGATTCGGCCACCAGCCGCGCTCGTGCAGCAACCCCTTGGCCAGGCCGAGATCGATATCACCCAATCCCGAGCCATAAGCCTCCGTCTTGGCGCGCGTGCCAAAACCTCTTTCTGTGATAACTTCCTGCTCTACATATCGATAAGGAATGCCGACTTCCAGTTGCGAATCGAAGGGGAGACCGAAGCGCAGCGAAAGGTTGCCGTTGAAGGCATTGCCGCGAACCTCTTGTAATGCAGTCAACTGGCTCCCTTCCTCAGAGAAGGTACGAACATCCTCCTGGCTTCGGCTATAGGCGAAGCTGAGCTGGATGTCGGCCTCTCCAACCGGCAAAAGCAGTGCGCCTGTCACAACCAGCGTCCGCTCCAGCGCGCGCTCGGCCGCCTCCTCGTCGACCTCGAATTGACCTGGGGCCGCCTGTGCTGCGCCGTTTTCAACCGCTGGCGCCTCTTCGGCCTGGGTGGATGCGTACGTCCCTGGACTGGCCGGCGGCGTCCCTGCCGCTCCGACGCGTTTCGCATTCCGACGCTCCGCGTTCAATGGCGCCTGCTCGGCCGATGAAGCCACCGGCGGCACGGACTTGGCCGCCACCGGTGGTTCATTAATGGGCGGCGCCCGATCGGCCGGTGTGGCGATGTGCCGCTCGAGCGCTTCAATGCGCCGCTGCAGAGAGCCAATGAGGGCGTCGCGCTCCTCGAGCCTTCGCAGCAGTTCCTCCATCGCCGGATGAGGGTCAGAGGCGGCCTGCCCCCTCAGGGGCTCGGCCACGCCGAGCCCCACCATACTGATAGACGCGGCCACAGCCGCGGCTGGCTTCAGCCAGCGCGAAGGCCTAGGTGGTGGCATGGTGTCCTTTCGGATGGCGGTGGGTGGCTTACCGCAACATCACGAAATCACTGGCGCGCGGGGCGAGGCGATTGGGGGGCTTGATCCCATCATGCCGCGCCACGACGAAACCTACTTTACCGATCTCAGGGTAGTCAATCCACGCCTCCTCGAACTTTTCCACCCGCAGGGTGCGATTCCCCCAGGCGGGGTCCGCCATCAGCACCCAATCCGCACGCCTGCCGCGGAACACGACAAAGTGATTGTAGCCGTGTAAGTTCACCGGCACCATAATGGGAGCGTGCTCGATCAGATCCTGGAGCGTAAGCCCGCCGTAGCCGATCCCTTCATACCCCCGCTTATCGACGTACTGCTTGAGGTCGAGTAGAGAGAAGCCTTGCCCCCGAACCAACGACGGGTTGGCTACGTATTCCTGGCGCTGGATCAGCACCCTCGCGATCTCCCGCTCCGGAACCAGATCGCCGTGCTGGTAGTTCAGTAGAGTGGCAAGCGCCGCAGCGCCGCAACTCAAGTCCCACTTCTGAACCACCACCCGCTCTTGCCGCATTTCCAGGAGCGATTTGACTGGCTCCCGTTCGGCGGCCGGCAAGGGCGTCCCGGTTGCGGCACTGAGTATCAGGGCGACGAGGGTCCAAGTGCGCATTAAGGAAACCGGGCGGCGTCTCCTAGGGAGGAGGCGGGCGCCAACCCGCCCTAGCGGCCTCGCCAAAGTCCGTCTTCTCGCTCCCTCCATTGGGTCAATCCTCCCACCTCAGTGCGTGGCTATGGGTATAGTCCGACTCCCCGTGAATGCGTCTCATGATATCGGCAAACGAATCCATCACGGCGGTAATGTCAGTAGCTCTCTGAACATCAAGCGCGGTCTGATAATCAGCTTTCGTCAACATTGTCTGCTACCTCCTATTTTGAGAAGCCAGGACTTAGAGGTTCCAAGTCTAAGTCCTGGGCTTGTTTAACCGTGGCTTACTAGAAAGCGCCGTCCCTCCTTGAGTTAACCGTTCTTAACGGCGTGGCAACTTAATTCGAGTCGGTACCGCCGTAACGGAGGCTGTGACGCCTACCGTGCTCCGAACCTCCACCGTCCCCCGGATAATCCTCTTAGAGCTAGTACGGATGAGCTGCTTTCCTGCTCTCCGCAGATTGGTGCGTACCGTACCAATCTGCCCAGCTGGGACATTAGAAACACCGGAAGCAAATACAGCCTGCCGAGTCAACCCCGGCCTAACCGGTATACAAATACCACCAACACAAGCAGTAAGAGGTCTGATAGGTACGCCAACCAGGATTCTAACCGAAACCATGCATACCTGTCCTGGGGCTCCAATGCACTGAACACGAACGCGGCATTTTTTATCCGTGCAGGAGATTCCTGAAGGAGGAACCAATGGTAGTGGAGTAGCCGTAAACGGAACAGGAAGAATCGGAGTAATCGGAGCAATCGGAGTAATCGGTGGGCTCGGGTTCAACACCGCCCACCGAAAACTCACCCTGGTATCCCCTCCACGACCATCAACCACTGACACAGTCGTAGTCACTGTAGCCTCAGCAGCCAACCGACCCGACACCCGCCCAGTACCGACATTCAACGACAGGCCTATTGGTAGATTGGAAGCGATGAAATTCAGGGAATCACCATCCGGGTCACTCGCATTGATAACCAGGTCCACGGACTGCCCGACATTACCCACCTGATTCCCAGGGTTCGACACCACCGGTGGTCGATTAGCAGTCTGCGGGGGTACCGGTGGTCCCGCTTCGTAGGCACCGATATCACAGCGAGGACCCTGTGGACGCGGAACACCCCGCTGGTCGGTAGGAGTAACACAAGCTCCTGACACCGCATCGATAGCAGGACTACCAGCGACAAGTGCATGAGTAATCGTGGGGCCCCCGTTGCCGCGAAGGAGTATATCCAAAACACGGTCACGGGGCTCACTGGGCACTACATCGAGAGTGCCCGGAGTAAATCCGGATACCCTAGCAAAACCATCGTGGCCGAATAGGTTAAAATTATTAGCCGTAACCGTACCCTCATCATTAAACAACTCCGGGGCGCCGACACGACCTACGTTGCCGGAGACCAGGGTGTGAGCGAGAGTTACGGCTCCAGCACCACCATTGTAGATCCCTCCACCGGAGTCAGCGAAGTTGGCTGCAACCGTAGTGTTAGTCAAAGTCAACTCGGCGGCAAGTCCGACAAATATACCACCGCCTAAACCCTCATCGGGGCTAGCTGCCTCATTGCCCGAGACCGTGCTATTGACAATGATTGCAGTTGCCATCTCCCCAACCGAAATGCCGCCACCCTGAGCTTGGCTATCCCCACCCTCAACTAAGGCCAGGTTGTCCGAGACCGTACTATTGACCAAACGTAAAGTACCAGCACCGGCGGTACTCCCGTCAACCAAGATACCACCACCCGCAAATGATGCAACCCCTCCACTAATTCTGGTATTCACCATCGTCAAGTCACCAAACCCCCCCACTGTCAGGATGCGAAACCGTGGAGCATCCGGGTCACGGCGGATAGCGCTGCCGTTGCCTTGGATAGTGACGACCGAATCGATAGAAGGCAGACCGTTCTGGGCTCCGAAAGGAGATTCGGCCTGCACCAGAGTGTAAGTGGCATTCGATGCCAAGACGATGGTGTCCGCCCCGCTTCCGGCATTACAAGCACCTACAGGTGCATCGAGGTTAGCAGCGCTGACCGCATCCACGATAGTGCAGCTTCCGACTGCGTTGATAGTCGCCGCCGGGGCTGGTGTCTGAGCAAGGGTGCAAAGCAACACCATGAATATCCGATACTTCATAGCAACCTCCATATTGGGTTTAGGATTACCCCCTCCTTGAGTTAACCGTTATTGTTAGAACGACACTCGGATCTCTCCGAATACGCTACGACCTGCGAGCGTTAAGTCATTCGGTATCGCAGGTCCCGGGCTGGGTTCACGTGCATCCGCATCGAACAGGTTCCGCACCGAGAAAGCAACCTCCCAGTCATGAACGATCTCGGCTCGCACTGTGAGATCGACCGTAGTGTAATCCTTGATGTCAGGACGTGTATCGCCGAAAGGGCGCTTCCTATCGGCGACCCAGTTGACCTGAGAATTGAAATACCATTTCGGCAGGAACTCCCATTGTGAACGAGCATACAACTTGTGATGGGGCGCATTACCAGCATCCTGGTCGAAAGTCTCATCCGTTGATTCCTGATAAGCATAATTGCCTAACAAGCGAAGTGTATCCATTGGTCTCCAATCGGCCTCAAGCTCGAACCCAGGCGCTTACAAGAACAACATGGCTACACGTATCATGAGGGGTACTTAGTTTATTTAGTCAGGATCAGCATCGCAGCCAGTGCCTTCAGCGTGCCACGATCTCGACGAGCGGTGACTCGGCGTCCATGGAGGCCAGGATCACGCGGTCGAAGCGGCGCGTCAAGGCCAGCGCCCAGCGTGCCGCCTGGCGGGCGACCACCGCGATCTCATCATTGTCCACC
>JALZID010000136.1 GCA_030860485.1 Pseudomonadota bacterium
GCCCCGCGCCGATCACCGCGCGCCGACCGGTACGAAGGGACGGCGCGCATGACCGGTGTAGAGCTGGCGCGGCCGGCTGATCTTCTGCGTCGGGTCCTCGATCATCTCCTTCCACTGCGCTATCCAACCGACGGTGCGGGCGACCGCGAACAAGACCGTGAACATGCCAGTCGGCAGTCCCATGGCCCTCAAGATGATCCCGGAATAGAAATCCACGTTGGGGAACAGCTTGCGCTCGATGAAATACTTGTCCTCGAGCGCGATGCGCTCGAGCTCCAGCGCGATCTCGAGGAGCGGCTCGTGGGCCACGCCCAGCTCTTCCAGGACCTCATGGCAGGACGCGCGCAAAACCGCGGCGCGGGGGTCGTAGTTCTTGTAGACGCGGTGGCCGAAGCCCATGAGCTTGAAGGGGTCGGCCTTGTCCTTGGCGCGATTGATGAACTCGGGGATGCGCGCCTTGGTGCCGATCTCCGTGAGCATCTTGAGCACTGCTTCATTGGCGCCACCATGCGCCGGCCCCCATAGCGAGGCGATCCCGGCGGCGATGCAGGCGAACGGGTTGGCCCCGCTCGATCCGGCCGTGCGGACCGTCGAGGTCGAAGCGTTCTGCTCGTGATCGGCGTGCAGGATGAAGATGCGTTCCATGGCCCGCACCTGCGCGGGGCTCGCACGGTAGGTTTCGCACGGCACCGCGAACATCATGTACAGGAAGTTCTCGACAAAACCCAGGTCATTTCGTGGATACACGAAGGGCTGGCCGACCGAATACTTGTAGGCTATGGCGGCGATGGTCGGCACCTTGGCGACGAGCCGGTGGGAGGCGATGTGACGCTGTTCGGGGTCCTCGATGTCGGTGCTGTCGTGATAAAAGGCGCTCATGGCGCCGACCACCCCGCACATCACGGCCATGGGATGCGCATCGCGGCGAAATCCCCGATAAAAGGTGAGCATCTGCTCGTGCAACATGGTGTGATGGGTGATGGTGCGCTCGAACTCGACCTTTTGCGCGGCGTTCGGCAGCTCCCCGTAGAGCAGGAGGTAACACACCTCCAGGAACCCGGCCTGCTCCGCGAGCTCCTCGATGGGATAGCCGCGATAGAACAGCTCGCCCTTGTCGCCGTCGATGTAGGTGATTTTGGAGTCGCAGCTCGCGGTGGAGGTGAAACCGGGGTCGAAGGTGAAATACCCGGTCTCTTGATAGAGCTTGCGGATGTCGATGACGTTCGGGCCCAGGCTGCCCTGGTAGAGCGGCAGCTGGACGGGCCGTTCTCTGGTCTCTTCGCTGAGGCTCACGGCCCCGGCGGTCTTGGGTGATGATTCATTAGCCATGGGTACCTCCACTCGAAAAGGGATGTTGCGACGCACCAGGCTTCCCTAGTATATAGCGTAGCAAACCCGGCTTCGCAACGCCGCTCGGGACGGCGGTACACGCGGATGGAACAGCCGGTTGCGACGCATTTCGTGGGACTGGACGGTGGTCACACCGGCGTCGAGCCCGGGCTCGGTCCGAAATGTGGCGGCGGATCAGCGCCCTCGGGTGTGGCGCGGGAAAAGTGCGTGCCTGACACAGAATATGGGGTTGCTATCCTTAGATAAACCCAATATATTGTGTTTGCGCCGGTCGATGGTTCGGGGTGGAACAGGGACCTCGAACCCTAAGCCTCCCCTTGCTCGGGGAGGGACCCCTCGGCAGGCCCCGGCCGACCGGCGACAAGCTGGGCGCAAGCCCCGACTACACGCGGTTCCATTGGGAGGAGTGATGAGAAAGACCTCGATGAAGCTCGTTTCGAACGACGCCCTGGAGGTGCCATATCAGCCGGCGTCGCTGGACGTGTGGGACAAGAAGTACCGCCTGAAGAAGAAGGATGGGGCGCCTATTGATGTTACCATCGACGACACCTACCAGCGCGTCGCCCGCTCGCTGGCCGAGGTCGAGGACACCGAGGCCCTGCGCGAGCACTGGTACGGGGAGTTCCTGTGGGCGCTGCGGCACGGGGCGATCCCGGCCGGGCGCATCATCTCGAACGCCGGGGCACGGGAATACAAGCCCGCCACCTCGACGATCAACTGCACCGTGTCGGGGACCGTCCGCGATTCCATGAACGACATCCTCGGCAAGGTCCACGAGGCCGGGCTGACCCTCAAGGCCGGCTGCGGGATCGGCTACGACTTCTCGACTCTGCGCCCCAAGGGCGCGTATGTCTCGGGGGCCGGGGCCTACACCTCGGGACCCCTGTCCTTCATGGACATCTACGACAAGATGTGCTTCACGGTGTCCTCGGCCGGTGGGCGGCGTGGGGCGCAGATGGCCACCTTCGATGTCGGCCACCCCGACGTCAAGGACTTCATCCGCGCCAAGCGCGAGGACGGGAGGCTCCGTCAGTTCAACCTCTCGTTGCTCATCACCGACGAGTTCATGTGCGCCGTCGAAGACGACGGAGTGTGGCCGCTCGCCTTCCCCCTGACCTTGGCGGAGACCGACGGCGCCATCGACCTCGATGATCCGGCGGCGGTGGTGTGGCGGGACTGGCCGACCCACGAAGGCTACCTCGTCAACGCCCGGGGCCAGGTCGCCTGCAAGGTCTACAAAACCCTGCGCGCGCGGCACCTGTGGGACATGATCATGGCCTCGACCTATGACTATGCCGAGCCCGGATTCATCTTGATCGACCGCGTCAACGAGTGGAACAACAACTGGTTCTGCGAGGACATCCGGGCGACCAACCCGTGCGGCGAGCAGCCTTTGCCCCCCTATGGCTCCTGTCTCCTCGGTTCCGTCAACCTCACCCGCTTCGTGCGCGATCCCTTCGACGAGCACGCCGGTTTCGATTGGGAGGAGTTCCGCAAGGTTGTCCAGGTCTTCACGCGCATGCTCGACAATGTGGTCGAGGTCCACGGGCTCCCGCTGGCCTTGCATGGCGAGGAGATCCGCCGCAAGCGCCGCCATGGGATGGGCTATCTGGGCCTCGGGTCCGCGCTCACGATGCTGGGTTTGCGCTATGGCGGGCCCGATTCGGTGGCCTTCACCGAGCGCGTCACCCGCGAGCTGGCCCTCGCCGGTTGGGAGACGGCGCTCGAGCTGGCGCGCGAGAAGGGCCCGGCACCCCTCATGGAAGAGGACTTCACGGTTACGGCCGAGATGCTCGAGCGCCGGCCGGAGATGGCGCGCGACGGCTATCGGGCGGGCGATGTGGTCAAGGGCAAGGTCCTGCACGCGCGCTACAGCCGTTACATGCAGCGCATCGCGGGGGCGGCGCCGGACTTGGTGGAGGCGCTTGCCGCGATCGGCGCGCGCTTCACGCACCATAGCTCCATCGCGCCGACCGGCACCATCTCGCTGTCGCTCGCGAACAACGCCAGCAACGGCATCGAGCCGAGCTTCGCCCACCACTATTCCCGTAACGTGATCCGCGAGGGCAGGAAGACCAAGGAGAAGGTCGAGGTCTATTCTTACGAGTTGCTAGCCTATCGGGCGTTGGTCGATCCCGAGGTGGGGCCGGAGGTCGTCGGCGAAGAAGGGCGGCTGCCCGAGTATTTCGTGACGGCCGAGGACATCACACCCACGGCGCACGTGGATATCCAGGCGGCGGCGCAGAAATGGATCGACTCCTCGATCTCGAAGACCGCGAATGTCCCCACCGACTTCCCGTTCGAGGATTTCAAAGACATTTACCGCTATGCCCATGAGCAGGGACTCAAGGGCTGCACCACCTTCCGCTTCAATCCCGAGGCCTTCCAGGGCGTCTTGGTGAAAGAGCAGGACCTGGCGAACACGACCTATCGCTTCGTGCTGGAGGATGGCGAGGTGGTCGAGGCCCGGGGCAACGAAGAGATCGAGTACGACGGCGAGGCACACACCGCGGCCAATCTCTTCGACGCGCTCAAGGAAGGCTATTACGGCAGGTTCTAGAGGAGGGCGGAATGAGTAAGAACATCCAGAAACGCATCGTCAGATATAGCGTCGTGAAGCCGGAGGCCGCCGCGGCGCGGGCGGGTGCCGATGTCGTGCAAATGCACGAGAAGGTCGAGCGGCCGGAGAGGTTGCTGGGCTCGACCTACAAGCTCAAGACGCCGCTCTCGGACCATGCCCTGTATGTCACCATCAACGATATCGTGTTGAACGAAGGCACGGAGCACGAGATGCGGCGGCCCTTCGAGATCTTCATCAACTCGAAGAACATGGATCATTTCCAGTGGATCGTGGCGCTGACGCGGATCATGTCGGCGGTGTTCCGCAAGGGCGGTGATGTGACCTTTCTGGTCGAGGAGTTGCGTTCGGTGTTCGACCCCAAGGGGGGGTATTTCAAGAAAGGCGGGCGCTTCATGCCCTCGCTGGTCGGCGAGATCGGCGATGTGCTCGAGAGCCATCTGCGGAGCATTGGTCTCATCCAGGACGAGCCCTTGGATGCGCACCGGAGGCGCATGGTCGATGAAAAGCGCGCCGAATACGCGGGCCGGAACGGGACGGTGGCGACGGACGAGTTCCCGGGCGGCGCGGTGCTGTGTCCGAAGTGCTATACCAAGGCCATGGTCCAGATGGCTGGCTGTCTGACCTGCTTGAACTGTGGTGAATCCAAGTGCGGGTGAGGGTGCAGGCGGCGCTGCAGGGGTTACTGCGACGACGGTTGTGCCTGTCCTGCCGGTTCACGTGAAAGCTGCTTTCCCTCCTGGGCGCGGTGTGGCCATCACCGCGGCAGTGCTGTCGGTGCAGGCCGCCCTCGGTCTCATCGTGATGGTGGGGACGGCGGCCCAGGGTGACGGCACCGCGCTGCCGCCCGCCCATTTGACAGAGCGCTCCGGCGTTGCGGGGCCAGGCAAGAACTGCTGCGGTCGCGTGGATCCGGTGGAGCTTGAGAACACCCATTGGAAGCTCACGCGCCTGGGTGGGCGAGCGGTAGTGGTCGGGGAAGGGCAGGGCGAACCCCACTTGGTCCTGCGGCCCGAAAAAGATCAGGCCAACGGCTCGGGTGGGTGCAACCGGCTGTTCGGCGGCTATCGGCTCGAAGGCGGGCGTATCAGCTTCTCAGGGATAGCGACGACGCGGATGTCCTGTCCGGCGGGTATGGAGATTGAGGGTGAGTTTCTCCGCGCGCTCGCGGAGGCCGAGACGTGGAAGATCTCCGGGCCGGAGCTCGATCTCTTCGACGCGGGCGGCGAGCCGGTGGCGCGCCTCGCGGCGCCATCCCCCGAGTGCGTAAGGTAGCATCTGTATCTGCCGCGCTGCCGCTAGAAACGACATTGCAATCCTGGTGCAACAGACTGATAAGGATGAGTTCCGGTTACAACAAGCACTTCGAATCAAGTGACGGGAGATACGGCCATTTGATCCCCACGCGGTTGGAGTCAACTCTATTTCGCATCCGACGTGCGACGGGGGCAGACGTTGCTAGAAGAGTATTTCGAATTTGGTCGGTTCTCGATGAAGAAAGCCGCGGTTGAAGCGTGGCCTACGAAGCGTTGGAGCGGACGCGCGTGAACCTCTAGCGGCCGGTGCGCGGATTATGTTTGTCTCGTTGCGCCGCTCAACGCTGTAGTTCGGCGATATGACGACACTCTGCCCGACCAGCCGGCCACGCGCCGTTTCCGTCCGAGGTCAGCCTCGCTCGGCGGAAGTCATAAGCCTTCACACTCGCGAGGTTAGCATCACAGCATGAATGAAATCTGCCTCACGAATTGGCACCAATTTACCAAGGTCGCGGACGATCTGGATGTTGGCCCGCCAGGCAAGCTAGCCTATGCGTTTCGGGGCCACTCCGTTGCCTCATGGGCATTACAACCGCCCCTGCTGCGACACCTGAGTCGGCTTCGACTCAACGAACAACAGGCACTTCAGCTCGAAGCAGAAGCCGCGGCTGAGTTTCAAGCGCAGGCTCACCACCATTATCCATCCAAATACCTTCACTACCACTACCGACACAATTAGTTGGTGGACGTTGATGCAGCATCACGGGGCACCGACCCGCCTTCTTGATTGGACCGGTTCGATTTACGTCGCAGCGTATTTCGCCGCGATTGCGTGCCCCGAGCATGATGGGGCAATTTGGATTGTTCACGTATTTGCGGTGCACGATAAAATGAAACAGAAGGGCTTTGAACATGGTCTTCTCGCGTCGGAGGCCTTTATCAAAGCACGGTTCCTTCAGCCGAACGCCCCTCGCGCCGTACTCTTCGGCCGTCGGCCCAATCTGTCCGACCGAATGATTGCTCAGCAAGGCGGTTTCAGCGTTTGCCGTAACATTTTTGGAGATCACGGCGAGATCATCGCGCATGCAATCGGCGCTCCTAGCGAGTGGGAGCTTTTTTGCAAACTTATACTCCCCGCGAAGCTGAAGAGCACCTTTATCCGAAAGTTACGAGCCATGAACATTACCGCGAGTTCTCTGTTCCCCGGCTTGGACGGTCTAGGCCAGTCGGTTTCGGAACTGATACAACTCGGGACAATGTAGGCTTGTCGGCTAATCGGGTAGCCGGGGGGGTGTTTCGCCCCCGCCCCGTGTGACTGGAACGCGCCCTTCGACATCGCCTGGTGCCTGGCCTACGGCCTCCGCGATCTGGTCTACGCCAACAAATGGATCGATGGGTCGCTCATCTATGGCGGCGCGGGCGGAGTTACCGCGGAGGGGCCGAACCACCCGAGGCCGGGCCGATCGCGCCCAACCCTGGCCGCTTGAGAGCCCGTGGCGCCTCTCGGCCGACGTGGGCACCACCTAGTAGCGGGGGGTAGGCGTAGGCCAACACTAATTGAAGACCGTCGTCATCTGGGATACCTTGGACAAGGCGCTAGTGTGCTCTCTACACTTGCTGTTGGGTAGCATCTGTATCTGCCGCACGGGTTCGCCGGGACGGTGACTAGCTTCTCCAAAACGCCTCCTCCCAGCTCTTGCTCAAGCGCATCGCCGAGACGATGAGGCCCACCATCGAGTAGGTCTGTGGGAATTTGCCCCAGAGCTCTCCAGTGTCCGGGTCTATGTCCTCCGAGAGCAAACCGAGATGATTGCGGCACGACAGGAGGTGCTCGAAGATCTCGCGACCTTCCTCGCCGCGGCCTATCGCGGCGAGGGCATCGATGTACCACAGCGTACAGACCGTGAATGATGTCCTCGGGATCCCGAAGTGCGGGTAGCAAACACCAAACGTAGCGACCCCGCCGAGTAGCGACCCCGCCGATCGATCAAAGAGTGCAGTTTCCGATGACGGCGCACCTCCCGACCCTCACTGACGGACCCTCACAGAACCTCGATCTGAACCCTGGCTACCCCGGCATCCTTCATCCCAAGTCGTATGGCGGCGGCGCGCGAGAGATCGATGACTCGGCCGGTCACGTAGGGCCCACGATCGTTTATCTTTACCTCGACCGATTTTCCATTCGTGACGTTGGTCACTTCGACCGTGGTCCCCAAGGGTAGGGTCCGATTGCGCCGCAGTCAGCTATTGTTTTGGTTGAAGACCTCACCGTTTGCGGTCTTCTTGCCGTGGAATCGCGGCCCGTACCACGAAGCGGTGCCGGCCTCTTCGACGGCCGGAGCCTTGTGAGCCCTGGCGCTGCTGACGGCCGTCAATCCCACGCTCCACGACACGAGAGTGGCGAGCACGAGAGTGGCGAGCACGGGCAACGCACTTGGAAGTGAGCAATTGGAAGCTTGTAAATCCGGCATTACCTTCGTGCTCCTCGCGCGTGCTCCTCGCGGGCCTCTGCCCGTAGACGCAACAAAGCCTGTGCCACACCCGGATCCGCCACACAACCCATTGATATAGAGGTTTAATTTCTGGGACACGGGACGCCACTTCAACAGCCGGATGCGGGCCATCGGCAAGGATTACCTGCCGCCCGGTACTCGTTACCGTTCCATCGCCGCCAAGAACCCCTGCCAATCGCGCACTAGCGCGCGGTCGCGCGAAATAGCTTAAAGGATCCGGTACAACCGCTTGAAAGACTATGGGTTCTAATAGTCGGCTCGCGCTACGCCCGGCGATTCGCGGCACACAGTGTCACGCCTCAAGCCGAGGATCCCCGCCCGGCTGTCTGTACTCCTTACCGGGAGCCCCTGTAAACCTTACCGGACCCCGCCCTCGAACCTTGTCAGGATCTCTCACGCGAGATCATAAACGTCGTTGAACGACGGGCACAGATCGCCTGAGCGAGGGGGTCTGGCACAGGCGTTGCGCCCGTGCGGATGCTCGATACGAATCATGTGGAGGCGCGCATGAATCACCGCAAGATCAATCATCTCTTGAGCACGGAATTATGGGCGGTCGAGACCTATGAACAGGCCCTCCAAGAGAAGGCGTGGAAGGTCCTCGGCCCCGACCCGCAAACTCAGGCATTGTTCCACATCCTGGTGGACCACGTTCACGCCGCCTCACAGCTCGCAATCGAGGTCCAGCGGTTGGGGGGAACACCGGTCAATGGTACAAAGGCATGGGATAGCGTATCCCATCTGCGCATGGACGCGAGGCTGTTTGGCGATGCCAACCCGTTCGGCGATGCCAACCCGTTCGGCGATAAAGGCGCGCTGGAGGCCTTGAAAGAAGGCGAGGAGAGTGGCCTTAAGGAATACCAAGCCGTACTTCACCATGAGGCCTTGTCTGTTGAGGTCAAACCATTGATCGGATCCCTGGAGACGAAACAGCAAGCGCACCTACGCGCCCTGGAGGATCTGATGATGAGGGTGTGACGATAGGAGACTGTGCCATGATCGTCACCCGTGCTATCCGGGTTCTGATAAATCGATGTGTCGAGTCGCTACACCAACCCAGGCGCAAAAAGGGGAACGTCGGTAGGTTCTCGCCCAGGCAGGGTCTGATCGAGAGTTCGATCGATAAGCGAGCGCAAGGGGAAAATACCGACTGGGTCAGGCCTTGGCGTTCGTTTCAATCCTGGGGGTTGTAACTAAACGCAAACCTCGAGGAGGGCGCAGCCACTTGCCGAGGCGTTTTGTGTTCTTTGCTGCGCCGGGGCCGAACCCATCGAGATAGCTGGCTACTCGGGCGTCATCACGGGGATACGCGCGGCTTATCCCAATCGATCAGGAGCTTGCGCAACGGAAACGCTCAAATTATCGCCCACCGGTCACAGCGTAACCGCTGTTCTCTACGGTGTTTCCCTCCCGAGCGGATTGTTAAGGTTTTTGGAACCTATGGGAAAAAATAACCGAAACATGCGATGTGGCACAGAGCTTGACTGACCCACATTGCGGGCGAGGCCCGCGGATCTAGAAGTCCTTTGAACTGGAGGAGGCTAGTATGAGATTCAGCAAATCATTGGTACCCGGCGTGGCCTTGCTGTGTGGTTCCGGCTTGGCGATGGCCGAGGAGCATATGGACAGGCCGCAAGAGCCGGCGGGCGCAATCCCCGAGTTCAGCGCGGTGGATGCTGACAAGAACGGGGTCATCAGCTCTTCGGAGGCGGTCGCGGTCCCTGCCCTGGTGGAACAGTTCTCCGAGGCGGACCGTAATGCCGACGGCAAGTTGACCAAGGACGAATACGCGGTCATCGAAAACAGTGGCGAGGACAAGCCGAGCGAAGGACGCATCTAGCCGGGTGCCCGGTCGTCTGCTCTAATCGTCTCGATTGTCTGCCGCTGTCGCTGCCGGCGGCGACCCGCCCGGGGGCAAGGTCATTGGC
>JALZID010000137.1 GCA_030860485.1 Pseudomonadota bacterium
TCCAAGTCCGAGTGTACGGCGGAGGAGGCGTACGCGTGGTCGAACGGGCGCGCACTGTTCGCGAGCGGCAGCCCGTTCGCGCCGGTCCTCCTGAACGGCCGCACCTATGTCCCGGGCCAGGGCAACAACGCCTACATCTTCCCCCCCATCGGCCTCGGCGTGATCGCCGCGGCGGCGAAGCGCATCACCGACGAGATGTTCTTCGTCGCGGCTAAGGCCCTGGCGAACCAGGTCACGCCGGCCGATCTCGATCTCGGCCGCCTCTACCCCCCGTTCACGCGCATCCGGCCCGTATCGGCCACCATCGCGACGGCGGTGGCCGAGCTGGCCTACGAGCGCGGTCTCGCGCAACACCCACGACCCGCCGATCTGTCCGCGTTCGTGCGATCGCTGATGTACGAGCCCGTGTATCGCAGCTACGTGGAATGGAGCGCCGGATAGGGGCGCGCCGGGGCCGTTGCCGGGTCTGGCGCGCCGACGGGGTTAGGTCTTGCAATCCGACACAACCGCCGACATCGCAAGGTGGGGCATTCGTTCTAAGGGGGCCGATACAAAGGCATCCTGGTAAAGAGAGACGCCTATCTGCTTACTTGACCATCCGCTTGCTCTTCGTGGACATCAACCTCACCACGTCAGCTGTAGACTTATCGAGGGCCACCTCGTCTCCGAAGGAAACAAGTTTCAGTGACGGCGCATCATGACGTGCCTGCAGCATGAGTTTTCCCAGCTCTGCAGCGACAGCTTCATTGTTGACGAACTGCCTTCGAAGGCAGCGTCTGATCCCGGAAACTACGAGATCTGCTGCCTGGATCCCGGGCACTACTTTCGAATCGACGAATCGAATGTTCCCTCGGATCATCTTCTGGATGTTGAATGCTTTGTCGGCCTTGATTGCATAGTCTTGTCTCAAGTACGCGGGCGCCTTTCCGTCGATGAACTCGTACTGCTTCATTCTGCTGTAGTCGAAGCCATCGACTTTCATGAAGGGTTCGGTGAAAGACATGGTTTGGAGCAGCGCCGGACTAAGCTTCTCAAAGGCATCCTCAAAAGCGGTACGCGAGCTGTTCTTTTGGTCAACCCGCCATCTGAACTCACGGAGTGCGCCAGGAACTCGCTGAGCAAAGTAGTTAATTGATCGAGCAATCACATCGAACATCAGATAGATCTGACACACCAGTTGGACGTAGAGCTGCGGAGACAGATTCTCAAGCTGAGTGGCCATGAGTTCGACTCCCAATCTACCGCCTTCGTGCCTCATCTTATCAAGGTTCTTTCGTATCTGTGCGACTTGCTCCCGCTGATGCCTGCAAACTCGGTCTGTTGTATTCAGTCCAGCATCCGTCGCAGTGCAAAAGACTGCGACGTTGAGCGGCGCGAGTGCGGCGAGGAAGTGCAGATAACTGTCTTCGCTCAGCTCATGGAGCTTGACTTCCGCCGATGCCGAGCTACCAGGGCGCAATCTGATTCTCTGAACAAGTTGATCGATCTTTCTTCTGGCCGCTTCAGGTGCTGCGACTGCGGCGACGGCGTTCCATTTGCCGGTCGTCGAGGCGTTGACGAACGAGCCTGACTCGTCGATGTATATGTTCACGCGGCCCCGCGACTTCTAACGCCCAGGTTCAGGGATGGCCCTGACGCGCGAAGCGCGGTAGAGACGCCCCTGGAGCCTGTTGTTAGAGGGCATACAGGTTTGGAACCTCAACCACCCATCTTTCGATTGTGTTGACATCCGCGAGGTGTCCCTTGATATGAACTGCAGCGCCGCCTGCGAGAGCGCCCTGTAGCGGCGATGATTCGTAGGTGATGCCGAGGAGGCCGTACTTGAATAGATTGGTCCGCAACTGAAGCCGCTAAAATCTCTGATTGCAGGCGTAGATTCAAGCTCGCTGAAGAGAGAAAACGAATGGCCCCTGGATGATCTGGCACCTGCCACGGCATGGACAGCCGATAGTTCAGTCCCTGAGAGATTTGGTCTTTACCTCTGTCGGGCAAGCCCACCGCAACGGCAAATGCAACTTCCGAAAGCGGTGGGACAATACAGGTCTCAATATCCAGCGCGGACTTTCCGACGTACTCCGGAAAGTCTGGATGAAGTTCCTGGATGGCGATGTCTGGCTCTGATGTTACACGGTCCCCTGGTGGGATCAGAAAGAGATCTTGGACTACGTGATGCTTCTTCAACACAATGGTGTGCGAAAACTGATTGCCGGATTCCTTGACGCGGTTCCAGCAGTGACCCAACAACGTGCTTGCAAGTGATGCGTAGCGTGCGCCCCGAAAGCGAATAAACGTAATAGTGGCGCTCGGATCCTCTGCCGTCGGAGCCATCTCAACGTTCATCGCTGCTGACTCATCGTTTCTGGGAAGTCTTCTTGCTGACTGATATTTCCCTTTGCGGCGAAAAAGATGCTGCTCACGAGTGACGCTACACCGGCAACGAATGCGAAGATTAATGAAGCGAGGGCGACTGCGTACTCCAGGTCATTAGAAGTGTTCAACCCGAAATAGGCCAGGAATAGAGCCATAACGAACGGCGGGATGCGCCAAGAGGTCTTCAACGTGATTAGTATCGATCGCGTCCACTGTGCGCCCCCTGAGGAGGAGTATCCCTCCCATCGTAGGTAATCGGAATGCTGGCCGATAAATTTGCTGGATGCCCTCGCAAGCCCATTGAGGTAATTTGCGGAGAGCGTAAGGTGGGTGCTGTGATACGAGTAGAAGATGACGTAGAACGTACTCGCAAGGGATCCTATCGAGAGAATGAATGATGGAATAGCGGCGTGGTCTTTTTGCAGATGCGGTACGAGCCAGCTTGAGATGGCGACGACGGCGGCGATGTAGGCGCCGACGAGTTTAAACAACCGAGCGTCTTCTTCATGATTGATCTTGGCCACCCGGTCATAGCTTGCCAGCAGTGCGGCCCAAGCCTTGTCTCTCTGTGGATCTTCTCCAAGCTCTTGGTCGTGAAGATCTAGTTGCTCTTGCATAGCGATCTCCTGTTGAGTTCTAACATTATGTAGAAGGCGGCCCACGTGCAAAGTCTAGCACACGCCGCATCAAGTAGTTAGCACAGGTTCCACGAGCCCAGAGAAGATCTCTGGCGAAACCCTTGTGGACTTCGGGCATTCGATGACCGGCGCGAGGCGATGGCCCAAGTCTATCTTTCCGGGAGCTACGCCCTGAGGGAAATTGCAGCTCATTTCCGCGTACATGATGCTACGGTCAGTCGTGCTGTTCGGCGAGAGTGAAAACTCCGAACCGAGTCGAGACCACATGGGGACGGCAAAACATTTCATTGTTTGCAAGGATCTGACCCCGTTCTCCTCCACATTCCTCAGCGGAATAAAGTCAGCAGAAGACTGGATTTGGGACTCTCTTCGACCCAACTGGAATGCAAGCGCCCTCCGCCCCTCTCTCGTGTTCCTACTTCCTTTCATTCCTTCTGTGTAATCTGCGTAAGCTGCCGCCAGCTTTCAATTGCGAAACGCTTGAGACACCATGAGCCCTCGAATCCCTCCATCCATAATCCCAATCCCGACGCGGCCGAAATCCTTATGCAGGATATTGGCGCGGTGGCCGGGTGAGTTCATTAGACCGGTGTGCGCGATCTGCACGGTGGGGGCGAGCGCGAGGTTTTCACCGGCGGTGACGAAGCGAACGTTCGCTTCGCGCATGCGATCGAAGGGGTCTCGACCCTCCGGCGTGTGGTGTGCGAAGTAGCCGCGTGCGAACATATCGGCCGAGTGTCCTCGCGCGACCTCAGTAACTTCTGGGTCGGGCGCGAGAGGTTTACGTCCTGCCGCGATGCGTTCCTTATTTATTAGTTGCAACATCCTGGCCTCTAGGTCGGGTCTCGGGCGCGACGTCGCAACCTTGTAAGGCAGCGCGACGCGCTCGTGTGATTCAGGTCGAACTGTAAGTAGGTTTAGCGTCTCGGCGATTGCGTCACCAAAAACTGGATGAAGCGCAGTTTCCAGACGCTCGGCGTAGCCGGCGAGACGGTTCACCGCGGCGCTCTCGCGAGCGCGCTCGCGCAGGCCTTCGTTGAGCGGTATCGAAAGCAGCAGCGCCGACACGATCGCCGCGGTTATCAATCCGTTTGCTAAGCCGGGTACGAGGCCAAGGAGTTGGTTGAGAGTTCGCTCGTGAACGTCTTTCGGCAAGCGCCTCAGCAGGGCATAGCCAATCAGACGAACAGCGAGACCGACAATGATCGCAACAAGCACAAACGCAATTGCTTGGTCCCACACTTCCGACCACACATTAACGTGCGGGCCGAGCCAATGCGCGACGGGCTGGTAGTAACGTAGACCCGTAACGAGACTCAACACCCAGCCAGCAAGATCGAGCACGCCATGAATGAAGCCGCGGCGCCAGCCGCTGAGTACACTGAACAGGACGAGCACCACGAGCAGGACATCGATTGCGTTGTATGGCATATCGTGGAACATTAAATCAGAGGCATCCATCAAGATGACAATCGGAAGGCTCCTTGGAGTGCGGTGCCTTCACCCCTTCGGAGACAAGTATGTTGCATGTCAGGTCGCTCGTCTAGAATAAACAAAACGAGAGTAGACTTATTCGGGGAGGGAACGAGGGACGCTGCGTGCTGCGCTATGACAACGAGCCGGGCAAGGGTGATCATCGGCACGTCGGCGATCAGGAGATGCCTTACGCCTTCTCGACGCCTGGTCGGCTATTCGATGATTTCTATGAGGACGTGGTGAGGTGCTTGTATGAAAACCGTGACGCTTAAGGTATGTCCGCGAGAGGACGTGAAGCGCCGTTTTGTACGCGCGTTCGAGGGCAAGGCCAAGGTGCTTGCATCAGCTTCGAGACTTCGGCGCTATTGTTCCGCGTGCTCTCCGGCAAACGCTGGGAACTGCTTGCGACCATGACCGGCGCAGGGCCGATAACCATCCGTGAGGCGGCAAGACGCGCAGGCCGCGATATCAAGGCGGTACATGGACACGTCCGTGCGTTACTCCATGCCGGGATCCTGCGCAAAACAGAGACTGGCAAGGTGGAGTTCCCTTTCTACGCCGTGCATGTCGATTTCAAGCTGCAGGCGGCTGAGCGAGCGCAGGCTGGGAGAGGGGCGCATATTCAGACTGCGGTGGAGCCAGGTAGCTTGGACATCGCCCACCGTTTTGCGACGTGATGCGGCGCATGGCTGGGTCAGGCCTATAACTATGCACCGAACTCCGCTTCTTCAACAGGTGCGGGCCGTGCGGCGGACCGCCCTGCGCGGGCATCGGCCCTACAGATGCCTCGCTTCCGATCGGGATGGAATCGGCGTTATCGATGGCGCGTGTACACGCAGAGGTGATCACATGCAGCGGACGGCCCACAAAGCAGGCTTCCGCCCTGCGCTCAAGCGACCTGTTGGATTTGCAACTGCACTGCTAAACCCGCCCGAGCAGCCAACAGCACCAAGGCATCCAGGTTGTATTTATCGATCCGTCCTCGTAATAGATCATTCAGCCGCGGCTGCGTCATCCCCAAACGTTCGGCTGCCTCCTCTTCCGCCCAAGTGGTATGGGAGGTGCAGCCCGTGTAGGATGCGATGAGGAACGAACCGCATCGCTCGCGGAGGTGGCACTCGTGGTCTCGCATGGCGGTGGCACGTCGTCGATCGCTGTGTGCTCCTTGACCGTGGTATCATCAGTCACACAGAGCGACGACTTCTGGAACAACCATGGTTACGATCACCCGTAAACTTGAGATCCTTGAAGACCGCACGTTGGTCATCAAGCTGCCGGACACGCTACCACCGGGTCCGTATGAGGTCGTGGTTATCGTCCGTGAGGAGACGACCACCGACCGTACTTCCTCGGACTCGAACGCCGAAGAACTCATGCGCTTCGCCGGAACCATCCAAAGCTTTTCGGGGATCGATGGACTGGAATACCAACGTCATATCAGGGCCGAGTGGGAATGACCTTCCTGCTCGACACGAACACGGTCATCTACCTCATCAATGATCGCCTGGCCATGGTGCTTCCGGCCGGACGATACGGGGTTTCTGTCATCACGGAAATCGAGCTGCTATCGTTCCCAGACCTACAGGCCGATGAGGAACAACGCATCCGTACCTTTCTTGCTGTCGCTGACCGCGTGGCGATCAGCGAGCCGATTCGCGACCAGGCGATCACGTTGCGCCGCCTGCATAGACTGAAGATCCCCGATGCCATCATCGCCGCCACCGCCATGGTGGGAAATGCTGTGTTGTTCAGCAATGACGGAAAGCTAGCAAGCATTCCCAATCTGCAGATCAGGGCCATTCCGCTCAAGGGTTGACGAGAGGATCCGCCACCGCCTTCGCCTTCATCTCAGTCCGCTCGCTCAAGCGATCGTAGGGCGCGTGCCCGCGCCATTTATTGGCGGTATGATTCTGTCATGCCTGATTATCGTCGCCCCCATGTACCGGGTGGCACGTATTTCTTCACCGTCAACACCTATCGGCGCCAAAAATTTTTCGCCGATGCCGATGTACGCTCGGCGCTGCGGGGAGCGATCGGAACGCCTCGTTTGACCCATGCGTTTGTGATCGAGGCTTGGGTGTTGCTGCCTTGACCAGATGCATGCCCTCTGGACATTGCCTCCCGGATTAGGGTTTCTCCCACCGCTGGCGTGTCGTCAAGCCGATGGTCACGCAGCGCTGCCAAAGGAGACTCGATCGACCTGAATGGATGAACGCGCGCCGCAGAAAACGGAACCAAAGCACGTGATGGCACCATCGATTACGGGAACATCTCGTCCGCGATGAGGCCATTGGAACCCAGTAAAGCATGCGTACGTCGCACAGGTGACCCGTGGCCGTATTCGAGCTTCCATCGGTATGTCAAACTGGGGTGGCTGCCAGCAAATTGGGGAAGCAACATCGAATCACTCAACGGCGCTGACTTCGGCGAACGAGTTGGCGCGGACACGCGCCCTACGCCCGCTGGTAAACGACGAGAGTCGACTACAAATTGTAGCCCTTCTCGTTGTGCAGCACGGTGTCGAGCCCCTCCGTCTCCTCCTCCGCCGTCACACGCAACCCCACGAGCGCGTCGCTCAACTTGAGCAGGACAAACGTGACCACCGCGGACCACACCGCCGTGGCGAGCACCCCGGTGAGCTGCACCCGAACCTGGTCGGCCATGCTCACCCCTTCGGGATAACCCACGCCGCCGAAATAGGCCGCTGCGAACACCCCGGTGAGCGTCGTGCCGAGCGCGCCGCCGACCCCGTGTACCGGGAACACGTCGAGCGAGTCGTCCACGCGCAGAGAGCGCTTCATGACGTTGGTGGCGATGAAGCACAGGATGCCGGCGGCGGCGCCGATCGCGAGCGCGCCGATCGGGCCCACGAAGCCCGAAGCCGGTGTGATCGTGCCGAGCCCGGCGACCATGCCGGTCACGATGCCGAGCACAGAGGGCTTGCGGTAGCGCACCCATTCGCACAACATCCACGCGAGCGACCCCGCGGCCGCGCCGATGTGTGTCACTAGCATAGCCATCCCGGCGGCGCCGTCGGCCGCAAGCGCGCTACCAGCGTTGAACCCAAACCAGCCCACCCAGAGCATGCACGCGCCGGTTACGGTCATGGCGAGGTTGTGCGGTGGCATAGGGGTTTCCGGAAAGCCCTTACGCCGGCCCAGCACCAGCGCGGCGACCAGCGCCGCCACGCCTGCGTTCAGGTGTACGACGGTGCCGCCCGCGAAATCCATGATGCCCATCTCCTGCAGCCACCCGCCGCCCCACACCCAGTGCGCGATCGGCACGTAGACGAAGAGCAGCCAGAGCAGGCTGAAGAGCAGCATGCCGGAGAACTTCACGCGCTCCGCGTACGCGCCGAGGACAAGCGCCGGCGTAATGATGGCGAACGTCAACTGGAACATCGCGAACACGGTCTCCGGAATAGTGCCCTTGAGCGTGCTCACGCCAATGCCGGACATGACGGACTTGGCGAACCCGCCGTACCACTGGTTGTACGCGCCGCCGTCCCCGAACGCGAGGCTGTAGCCGACCATCAACCAGGCGAGCGTGACTATGCAAGTGATCGAGAAGCACTGCATGAGAACAGACAACACGTTCGTGGCGCGCACGAGCCCGGCGTAGAAGAGCGCCAACCCGGGGAGGGTCATGAACAGAACCAGTACCGACGATGTGAGCATCCACGCCGTATTCGCCATGTTGAGCTCCGGCGGCTCGGCCGCCCCGGCGATCGACGCATGGATCAGCAACGAAACTAGCAGCGCTAGCTTATATGTCATGGCCCCCTCCCCTTGATTGCTTTGGCGCGCCAATCTACTCCGCGCCCCGTCAAAACACAAAGCGCCCGGCTACGAGGCGTGCTCGCCGCAGCTTCGCCTGCCAACCGATGGCGGAGGACGGATGGCCGGTCCAACCACGCGCGAGGGGCTGCGATCATGCAAACCAGGCGTCGATACCGGAGGGAGCGCGGCCCTTATCGCGGTCGGGACCGGCACAGGGACCGAATGCCTGGCCGGTCCGAACGCCGGTGTGGCAGATCCAGGGCCGTCCTAGACGCACGATTCCGTGATAGGGGAGGTGGCCGGCGGCGTTATCGCCGGAGTGTGATCCTGATCTGTGTCTCGTGGGTTCCGCCCTGGTTGTGGATCTGCAACCGGCCGCGGAGGGTCGTTCGCGTGGTCGTACGAACGATGTGCCTGCCCCGTGGGGCGAAGTGATGCAGACCAGCGATCGAAGTCGGCCGGGCGTAAACGGCAGTGATGGCTTCTGGAAAAACGGTAGCGAGCGGCCCCTGGGGAATACCAATGAAAACGGCCCTTACTGTTCCAGAAGGCGCCGCCAAAGCGCCCCGACCCGCGCGCGTTCGGGCTCGAGCTCGCGCTCGCCCACCAGCGCCGGGCGCTCCGCCAAGGCCAGGGCGTGGAGCCGCTTGCGGTAGGCGAAATTGGCCTCGGTCAGGGCCGCGGCGTCGTCGCGTGTCAATACCCCGGTGTCCCCGAGGATGGCGAGGAGACGGCAGTTTTCGGTGTGCGTGGCGAGCACCGGCCGGGAGGCTGCCCAGCGCAAGACGGCGTATTGCACCAGAAACTCGATGTCGGTGAGCCCGCCCTCGCCCTGCTTGAGGTCGAAGCCGCCGGGGGTGCGGTTTTCGAGCTCTGCGCGCATGTGCGCGCGCATCTCGCGCACCTCGCGCCGGAGCTCCGCCCCGTCGCGGACGCGCGCGAGGGTCTCCGTGCGTATCGAAGAGAAGCGCTGCACGGCGTGGCTGTCGCCACCCACAACCCGTGCCCGCACCAAGGCCTGGTGCTCCCAGGTCCAGGCGTCGTGCGTCTGGTACTCGCGGTAGGCCGAGAGGCTGCTCACGAGGAGCCCCGAGGCACCGCTCGGGCGTAGGCGGGTATCGACGTCGAAGACCTTGCCGGCCGGCGTCACGGTGGCGAGGAGATGGATGATGCGTTGCGCCAGGCGGGTGTAGCGCTCCTGCAGGGCGGCCGGCCCCTCGTACAGGAATACGAGGTCGAGGTCGGAACCGTAGCCGAGCTCGATGCCGCCGAGCTTGCCGTAGGCGACGACCGCGAACGCCCCCGCGGCGGTCTCGGGACCGTGGCGCAGCTCCAGGTCTCGTTGCGCGAGGGCCAACGCCGATTTCAACACCGTTTCGGCGATCGCCGAGAGGTGGTCGCTGACCGCAGGGACCGGCAGGATCCCCGCGACATCGGCGGCCGCGACCCGCAGGAACTGGGCATGTTTGAAGTGCCTGAGTGCGTCCATCTCCTGTTCGAGATCGCCTGGAGACACGTGCGAGAGCTGCGCCGCGAGCGCGGCCGTGAGCTCGCGGGCGGTCGGCGGCGCATACAGGGTCCGGGGATCGATCAGCTCGTCGAGCAGCACGGGCTGGCGCGCCAGGTAGCTCGCGATCCAGGGGCTGGCCGCGCACAGCTCGACCAATTGCCGGAGCGCGGCGGGATGCTCCTCGAGGAGGATGAGGTAGACGCTGCGTTTGGCGATCGCCTCGACGATGGCGAGCACCCGCCCGAGGGTGGTCGCTGGCTCGCGTAGCCGGGCCGTCGCCGCGAGCAGCGCGGGCAGCACGCGATCCAGGCGCTCGCGCTCCACCGGGGTCAGGCGGCGCACCGCGGCGCTGGCATAGAGGGTATCCAGTGCGCGGAGGGCCGGGTCGGGATCGGTGAAGCCGAGCGCCGCGAGGCGTGAGACGCGCTCTGCGGTGCCCTGCCGAGGTTGCCACGGGGCCCCATCCGGCGCTTCGGGGCGCAACACCAGGCGGTTGAAGTGATGCTGCACGCGTTCCCGATGAGCGTCGAGCGCGGCGAGGAATGCCGCCCAGTCCGGATACCCCATGCCGTAAGCGATCCGAGCGCGGGGGACGTCTCGTTCCGGCAGGGCCTGGGTCTGGCGATCGTCGATCTCTTGGAGGCGGTGCTCCGTGGTGCGCAGGAACGCGTAGGCGCCGGACAGGTCCGCGACCGCCGCCGCCGGCAGGTGGCCGAGCCTCGCCAAGTGCTCGAGGACCTCGAGGATCGGGCGGGCCCGGAGGATCGGCCGCCGTCCCCCGTGGATGAGCTGAAAGGTCTGGCCGATGAACTCGATCTCCCGGATCCCCCCGGGTCCCTGTTTGATGTTGGACGCGAGCCCCTTGCGTTTCACCTCCTCGTCGATGAGCCGTTTCATCTCCCGCAACGCCCCGATGGCCCCGAAGTCGAGGTAACGACGGTAGACGAACGGCAAAAGGCGCGCGACCAACCGTTGTCCTGCAGCGGCATCGCCGGCCGCGGGCCGCGCCTTGATGAGGGCATAGCGTTCCCAGTCGCGGCCGTGGGCCTCGTAGTAGCGCTCCAGGGCGTCGAAGCTCATCACCAGCGGTCCGGCGTCGCCGAACGGGCGCAGCCGCATGTCGACACGGAACACGAACCCGTCGGCGGTCACCTCGGAAAGCGCCCGGATGAGCCGTTGTCCCTGGCGCTCGAAGAAGGCCTGATTGGACAGGGTACCCGGTCCCCCGCGGGTCTCCCCCTCCGCGGGGTAGCACAAGATCAGGTCGATGTCCGAAGAGAAATTGAGCTCTTGTGCCCCGAGCTTCCCCATGGCGAGGACGATCAAGGTCTGCAGAGCGCCGGTGCCGTCGCACGGGCTTCCCAGGGCCGCCACCTGAGCCCGGTGCAACCAGCCGAGCGTCGCTGCCAGCACCGCATCGGCGAAGTCCGACAGCTCGGCCATGGTGTCGGCGAGCCCGGCATCTCCCCGGATGTCGCGCCAGGCGATGCGTACCAGCTCCCGATGGCGCAACCGGCGCAGGCGGCTCATAAGCGCGGCCTCATCTTCGGCGCCCGCCGACGCGGCCTCGGCCCGTGCCCGGTACTCGGCCGCCGTGAGCCGGCGCCCGAGCTCTCCGCTCGCGAGGAGCTCCGCCAAACGGCTGGGATCACGCGCGAAGTGACACGCGACGAAAGGGCTACAGGCGCACACCTGCCTGAGCGCCTGGCAAAGGCCCGGGTCGGGTCCGGGGCACAGCGCCGGGTGGAGTTGCTCCCAATAGCGTTCGGACTCTGGGCGCAGTAGGGGAGGTGGTTCCGCCGGGTTCATGAGATCTCCTCCGTTCCGGGGCCGTTGGGGCCGGTGCCGCGACGGACAGCGCCGGCGTTGCCGCAGACCGAACCGGTGCCCTTATGAGCAGGAGAAAAGCCTAGACCCCGGTCGTGGTGCCAGCAAGCCCATGCGTGTGGCCACGGGTTCGGCGCACGGGGTACGCCGCTCAGCGGGGGTAGCGTCGAGGTTTGTCATGCGTCCCGGCAGGCGGGAGAATGCCCGGTACGCCGGTATGGCCCGGTGTGACCGGCTCCGGCGGTTCGACCGCGGGCGGCGAGCCGGCCCGCGGGGGCACGGCGACTCGGATGGCGGTAACGCCTCGCACCGGGCAGCCTTGGCGGGGTCCTCGGGGGCGGCGCTTGCGCTCACGCGCGACGCGCGTACCGATCGCCCGGCGGCGCCGATTGCAGGTGCGCCTAGGTTTGCGCCGCGAACCGATGATCCGCCGAGCCAGTGCAAACCGCGCCGACATGGCCGGTCCCGGGGCGCGGGCCTTTGGGTGGGCGGCGGGCCTCAGGAGGGTTGCCCGCCCGGCGGCGCTCCCCGGCCTCGCCGTGCTGCTCGCCTTTGCTTCGCCGACGGACGCGGCGGAGTATTTCGTGCGCCCCACCATCAGCGCTGCGCTGGACTACGATGACAACCGCCGCTTGGACCCGGTCAATCCGGAGGACGTGCTGACCCAGCGGTACTTTCCCATGCTCTTGTTCGGGGTCCGAATGCCGGCGGTCAACACCCTGGGGATCGCGCGCGCCGAGATCATCCAGGCGTCCGATGACGAGCTCGATCGCACCAACGGGTTCATGCGCCTGAACACGACCTACACGACACCGCGCAACCTCTGGGACGTAGATGCGGAGTGGCGCCAGGATGCTACGCTCGACACTTCGATCGTCGACCCCGGGCAAGCCGTGGGAGAGCCGACTACAACCGATGATCCGCTGGATCCCACAGCCGATGATCTGCTGGATCCCGACGTGAGAGATCTGGTGCGCCAGGAGGTACAGAGGACCAAGGTGAGGTTCCGGCCTACTCTGACTCATGTGCTGACGCCAAACCTCAACCTCGAGCTCGGCTATCGATTCAGCTCGACGACATTCGAAGACGTCCCAGGGACGGATCTCGAAGACAGCACGGTGAACACGGTGGTCGGCGGACTGCCCTACCAATTGACGCCCATCGACACGCTCATCGGGCGCGTGGATTATGCGCATTTCGATTCCGACGCATCCGTGTTCGACCAGGCAGCGTGCTCGGGGGCCTCGGCCACAGTTTCTCGAAGACGTTCGACCCGGAACTGCTGCTCGGGGCGACGTACACGACTTTCAAGGAAGAGGCTAGCGCCGACAATCCAGGCGATTCCGGGGACGACACCACCTTCGCGGTGTATCTGACGGCGGAGAAGGAACTGCGCCCCGGCAGCGTGACCGCCTTCTTCCAGCGCGATGTCGGTGGCGGCGGCTTCGGTTTTGCCCGTCGCGGCACCCAGCTCGACGTGCTCTGGGATACCATCATCGTCCCGGATAGGTGGTTCTTTTCTCTTGCAGGTCAGGCAATCAACACGCGTTGAAAACGCTGGGCTACGCCTAGGCCGGCACGCGGGACGATCCAGAGGATCGGGCCGGGCGATCGAGGTACGCCTCGCACCGAGGTCGCCCCTCACCCCAACGCTCATGTCGTCTTGTCGTCACCCCGGACAATGAAAGATGACTTTCACGGCAACCCTTCGAGCATGATTTCCAATATTCGCAGGCGCCTCAAGGGTGCAACAGAAGAGGTATCGCTTCCCGCCCCGGCACGGGCCGCGCGCCGCCGTGACGCGCAAGGATGGCCCGGTATGGACCCTGGGCCGGAGCGTGTCATCGAGGCGGGGATCCTGTGGCTGTATCGCGCCCAGGATTGCTCGGCATCCCGGGACGGCGGGGCGGCACGGCATTACAGCCTGGTGAGCGGCTGGGCGTCGTCTTATCCGGAAACGACCGGCTACATCGTCCCGACCCTGATCGCGTACGCGACCTTGGAACGAAACGCCGAAGCACGACGCCGCGCGCGCACGATGCTGGACTGGCTGGTGTCGATTCAGTTGCCGTCCGGCGGGTATCAAGGGGGGTGCGTGGACACGGAAGACCGATCACCCGTGACCTTCAACACCGGTCAGATCCTCATCGGGCTTGCGGCCGGGGTCGAGGAATTCGGGGACTACCGAGAGCCGATGCAGCGCGCCGCCGACTGGCTCCTGGAGACGCAGGATCCAGACGGGTGCTGGCGTCGCCATCCGACGCCATTTGCAGAGCCGGGGGAAAAGGCCTACGAGACCCACGTCTCGTGGGGCCTGTTCGAGGCCGAGAGGATAGCGCCGCAGCGCGGCTATGCCGATGCGGCCCTGGCCAACGTCCGCTGGGCCCTCGCCAACCAGCGGGAGAACGGATGGCCGGACAAGTGTTGTCTCAGGGATCCGGCGCGGCCCTTGACGCACACGATCGGCTATTTTCTGCGAGGTATCCTGGAGTAGCCTACCGCTTTTCGAAGGATAGCGCCTTCCTGTCGGCGGCCCGAGTGACGGCCGACGGACTCCTCAAGGCCGTCAGGCCGGACGGGTACCTGGCCGGCCGTCTGCGCGACGATTGGTCGCCCGGGGTGAGCTGGGTGTGCCTCACAGGGGCCGCGCAGATCGCGCAGTGCTGGCTCATGCTCTACCGCTATACCGGAGACACGCGCTACCTGGAGGCGGGACGCACGGTGAATCGGTGGGTTCGCTGCACCATCGATGTAGGCGGAGCACCGGACACGCGCGGGGCGGTCAAAGGTTCCTTTCCGATCGATGGCGACTACGGGAAGTACCAGTATCTGAACTGGGCCGCGAAGTTCTGCATAGATTCGAACTTGTTGGAGAGGGAGCTAGCCCGCGAGACCCGGCATGACGGGCGCTGATCGGCGTGCGCTGTGGCTCGAAGCCATTGCCCTCTGCGCCCTCGCGGTTGCCGTTCGCCTCCCCCATCTGGACCACCCCCCGATATACGACGAGCTCTACCATGTTCTGACCGGGAGGTCGTGGAGCACCGAGGGGACGCTGCGGATCGCTGATGGCGAGTACCGGAGATCCTGGATGTTCAGCGCCCTCACCGGCTGGATGTTCTCTATCTTCGGCGAGAGTCTGACGGTGGCCAGGGTCGTCCTGCTCATGGCCGGCGCCGGCCTGGTGGCGGCGTTGTTCGTCTGGACCCGAGCGGTGGCCGGGCGACCCGCGGCGTGGATCGCGGGGCTGTTCCTGTGTCTGTCGCCTCAAGCGATTGCCCTGTCTCAGTTCATCCGTTTCTACACGCTGCACGCCCTCGCATTCTTCGCCGGCGCGATCAGCCTCTATTTCCTAGTAGCTCGATTGGGCCGGTCCGGTATCGGGACGGCGGCCTGGGCAGCGTCGGCCGTATTGAGTCTGTCGTTCGCGGTGCACCTGCAGATCACGACGGCGATCGGTCTCGCCGGTCTTTTCGGTTGGGCTGCCCTCGTCCTCGGACCGAAGGGGCTCTGCGCCATGCGGGACAATCCCGCGCTGCGGTGGGGCGCGGCCGCCATCACCGTTGGCGGTGTCCTGCTCGTGGCGCTGGCGTTTCACAGTGGAACCGTGGCACGGCTCTGGAAGCTGTATAACGAACAGGCACTTTGGGCGCAGGGCATGGGGTTTCGTTTCTATCATCGCGTATTCGCCGGTAGTTTCCCCACATTCTGGAGCCTGCTGCCCCTGGCAGCGCTTGTCGCGTTCGTGAGAAGGCCGGGTCCCACACTGTTCTGTGCCTGCATTCTCGTCGTGGCTTTTTCGTTTCATTCCTTCGGTGGCATGAAGGCGGCCCGCTATGTGTTTTATACGACGCCGTTCCTGTTCGCCATCTGGGGGATGGCTTTGGCGGAGCTCGTGCCGGTCATCGGACAGCTGCTGCGCGAGGCGACGGCCCAGGCAGCGCGCTTCGGACGCCGGCGCGGATGGGGACCTCGGTGCAGGGGATGGTGGTCTTGGCGGCCGGGCTATTCCTCGTCGGCAGCAATCGGGCTTTTATGGAATCCTACCGCATTCTGCGCTACGGCCCCATCGATCTCCATCCTGGCTACTCCGTCGATTGGGCCGCGGCGAGCGAGGTACTGAAACCGATAGCCGGTCGCTCCGATGTGATTCATTACGACCAACGCGCTGGCGGCGATCTACTACCTTGGCGATTATGATTTCGACATGAACGTCAGCCATCTCGCTGAGGCGGATCCGTTGCGCCGCGAGTTTACCGTCGACCATGAGACGGGACGGCCGGCGATCAGCACGCGGCGGTCCCTGGAGCGTGTCGTCGCCTGCCACGCCTCGGGTCTGTTCGTCACGGACCGGTGGCGGCGGCACAACGCTCGGACCGGGATCGCGGCGCACGCGGCCCGCTTCCTCAGCGATCATACCGTTGCCGTCGATCTTCCCGAAGAATGGAACGTACTGGCTTTCACCTGGACCCACAACCCGGCGACTCCTGTATCGGAATGCCCCGCGCTGCGGGGCAAACCGGCAGGCCCCCTGAGACCGAAGGGTGATTCGAGCGCCGAGGCGCACTGGATGCCCGAAGATCGAGGTTGGCGTGGATCTCGCCTAGGGCTTGGCGATCGCCGTCTCCGCCCGCTGCGAGTCGAGCGGGGTCGACGCGGCCGCGCGGTCCGAGCAGGCGATCCGGGCTGATCCCCCATCAAGGCGGGTTAGCGGCCGGCGATAGGGGCGCGGTCCGGCATGGGCCGAACCCCGTCACTACCTAAGGACTTTCAGGTTCAAAGAGGGAACGATGAACGCAGTCAGTGCCAACCACGTTGCCCCAGGGGCATCCAACTACGATCTCCTGGCCGACGCACTCAACGGGCTTTACATCGACGGCGACGATAGCGACGATATGACGCTGAACCGTCTGGAGATCAGTTTGCAGCAGAAGGTGAAAGCGGTGATCGATGGGGAATATCCCCTGGACAGCCTGCCGATATTCCCGACCACCGCTTCCGCCCTGTTGCCCCGCCTGAACGACTCGGAGGTGAGCTTGGAGCGCATCGAGCCAATGGTCGCGCAGGACCCGGCGCTCGCGGCGGAGGTCATCAAGCTCGCCAATGACGGCTTTCTCAAGCGTTCGCTGAAGCCCGTGACCAGCGTGGAACAGGCCCTTGGGGTACTGGAGATCGAGCAGTTGCGGACGACCCTGCTGAAGGCCCTGCTGCGACCGAGCATACCGATCAAACCGATCTTCTACAACCTGGTCGGCAGGCCCCTCTGGGATCATGCTCGCGACTGCGCGACGGCTTGCAAGACGCTGGCGCCGAACCACCAGATAGACGCGGACGACGGTTATCTCCTCGGTCTCGTCCACGATGCGGGCAAGCTCGTGATCTTCAAGCTCCTGTGCTCGGCGTTCCGGGCCACCAGCGCAACGGTGTCGCCCCGGGCCGGGATCGTCGCGGGCATGGTGCAAAGATACGCCAACGAGCTTTCGCA
Source organism: Pseudomonadota bacterium (assembly GCA_030860485.1). Taxonomy (NCBI): domain Bacteria; kingdom Pseudomonadati; phylum Pseudomonadota; species Pseudomonadota bacterium. The sequence continues at coordinate 17,083 of JALZID010000137.1, forward strand.
CCGTTTGGCCCAGCACTGGAATTTCCCCGGGAGCCTCCTGGACGCGATCGAAGTGCAGGGAGCGACCGCACCGGCGCGCATGTCGGCGCTCGGTCGCACGCTGTTTCAGGGCAACCTGGTAGCCGAGGCCTATGTGGTCATGCAAAAGCACAGGTTCTCGCGCTCGACCCTCGACGAGGCCTTGCGCAGATTCGATCTGTCCCTCGACCTCGTCTACTCCATATTCCCCGCGGCCCCGCGCCCCGCGGCGCGCTAACGCGTAGGAACGAACTGCATCAGCACCTCTATGTTGGTGCGGCTCTTTCAGAACGACCGTCAACCGGCCTCTGAAGCCAGCGGTTCGCCCTTTGAGAACAGTATTTCCAGTGGTGGTGTCTGGTCGCATCATGGTCGTGCTTTTCCAATAACCCTCAAGGCTCTTCGGTGTGGGCCAACGATAAAACTAAGCCGCGCCCGCCACCGAGCCCTGAAGAAGCGAGCAGCTATCCCAGGCGTCGGCTTGAGTGCCAAGTTAGGCCACGAAGGGCGTAATAGCTTTGTTAACGAAAATACTCTGGATACTCTCTGAGAAGCGTGGATAAGTCAGCTTTGGCCTTTTCTATGGTCTTCTGCTGGACACGCGAATCGATTAATAAATTTGTTCGTAACCCATCCAATACTCCTGCACAGACAAACGCTTTAGCCCGATGCTCGGCAATTTTTAGTACATTGTTTACCCCGGTTGCCGCTGTTCCAATAAGTGTGAATAAAGCAATCAGGCCACATACATTTCGCCAGCCTTTCGGCAACTCACTTGGGGTCTTTCCAGTGGTTGCCTCTGCCACTGGCCCAGCAATTGTCTTTCCACCAACAGCACTGTCACCAGCCAATGTTGCTGCTAAAAGCCCAAACAGCAATGAAATGACTAGCATAGCAGTGTTCAATCTTCGATAGCGACGTGCGTTTTTGTTAACCTTGACCAGGCGTTCGGCAAGCTCCTTGCGAAGCGCCTCACGGTCGCTACGAAGTGATTCAATCTCTTGTGAAACATTGTTACTGCGACCCATGTTTATGCCTCAATACCGTGTTGCGGCTTCCCAATGGATACAGGCCTAACGCCTAAATTAAGCCGAGCCGCAAAGCGGCTTCGGCTTGAATAAATTGTGTACGCCCGACATGGGCATGAACTTATGGGGTGAAAGTCCCCTGTAGGAGTACCGGTAATGTCCTATTGTAGGACAAATGCAACTACTAGCCGAAGGCAAGGGCAATCCCGCGAGGGGTGG
>JALZID010000138.1 GCA_030860485.1 Pseudomonadota bacterium
TACCTCTTTGAATGAAATCATCGTTGTCCTCCCCCATAAAAAGGGGATATTGATCTCATCCACCCAAAACGTCAAGCACATCATGACCCCGACACAACGTGCATCGAACATTGCCGAATAATGTTAAGAATGAGGGGATCCCTAAGGGTAGATACATTCCATGAATTGCCTCACCTTGGAAAGGCGGCTGAATTCATCGGGAGATAACGGAGTCCAGACAAAAATCGTTTCCGCGCAGGTTGGTGAAGTTGTGGTGCAGCCCATTATGGAAGTACGCCCACAAGGAGAAACTGTGGGCGCTCGGCACGAATGCCATCCGGCCGATGAGGGCATTGAGCAGGCGGCTGGCGGTGAGGCTGCCGTGGCAGGCGTCATGGCCTATGACGAACAACTGGCTGCCGGCTACCCCGCCGATGATGGATAAAATCACCACGGCTGCAACGCTATCGACTGCGACGCTGCCGGACAGTGCCGCCATCCAGATCCCCATGGGGAGCAGCGACCACAGCAAGGGGTCGCATCGGTCCTGGGCGTGAAACTGCTCGAGTCCGGTCGATTGGGGCATCAGCGGCCGCTCGCCGCCTTCGCGACGGGGCGCGCTGGGACAGGCCGGCCGGTCGTGCGGCTCGAGGCCCGGGTCCTCGCCCTGGCGGACGGCGTGGTGAGGAAAATCAACCCGTTGGGCGGGGCCTGGTGCATCCCAATAGGGTGCCACGAACGATCTGGATACGCCATCCGGCAGGGGCCGGGTATACCGTCCGGCAGGGGATCGGCCTGCCGAATCGTGGAGGCATGTCAGTCGCAGAGCGCCTCGAGGAGCCCCTGCTGGGCCGAGCGTGGTTTGTGGGTGCCCGCCGTGCAGCGCCTGTAGGTCCCGCTCGGGTCCAGGACCCAGGCCTGGGTGTTGTCGGACAGATAGGTCATGAGCCCCTCCCGGATGATCCGTTGGCGGAGGCGCTTGTCGTCGATCGGGAAGGCGGTCTCGATGCGCCGGAAGAAGTTGCGGGCCATCCAGTCGGCGCTCGACAACAACACCTCCTCCTCGCCGCCGTTCCCGAAGTAATAGACGCGGCTGTGCTCCAGGAAGCGCCCGATGATGGAGCGCACCTGAATGTTCTCGGAGACCCCTTTGATGCCTGGGCGCAGGCAACACACCCCGCGCACGATGAGGTCGATCCGGACCCCGGCCTGAGAGGCCGCGTAGAGCGCGCGGATCACCTGCTCCTCGCCGAGCGCATTGAGCTTGGCGATGATGCGCGCGGGTTTCCCGGCGCGGGCCAGGGCGGCCTCGCGCTCGATATACTGGAGGAGGGTCTTGTGCAGGGTGAAGGGCGATTGCAGGAGGCGCTTGAGCTTGCCCGGACGGCCCGGCGCGGTGAGCTGCTGGAACAGTTTGTGGCAGTCCTCGGCGATCGCGGCATCGCAGGTCAAGAGGCCATAGTCGGTGTAGAGGCGCGCGGTGCGGGCGTGGTAGTTGCCGGTGCCGAGGTGCACGTAGCGGCGCAACTGCCGCCCCTCGCGCCGGACCACGAGCGTCATCTTGGCGTGGGTCTTGTGGCCCACGATCCCATACACCACGTGCGCCCCGGCCTCCTGCAGATCGCTCGCGAGCTCGATGTTGGCCTCCTCCTCGAAGCGCGCCCGCAGCTCGATGACCACGGTGACCTCCTTGCCGGCACGCGCCGCGGCGACCAGCGTCTCGGCGATGGCCGAGTCCGGGCCCGTGCGGTAGAGGGTCTGCTTGATGGTGAGGACGTCCGGGTCGGCGGCCGCCTGGCGCACGAAGTCCACGACCGGGGCGAAGGACTGGAAGGGGTGGTGGAGCAGCACGTCTCCCTTGCGGATGGTATCGAAGAGATCGGTGTTGCGGGTGAGTCGCGGCGGCTGGCCGGGGGCGAAGCCGGGGTACTTCAGGTCCGGGCGATCGACCAGGTCGCCGATGGCCATGAGCCGCATGAGATTGACCGGGCCGTTGCACCGGTAGACGTCCTCTGCGCCGAGCTTGAACTGCTGGCTCAGAAAGGTCGTCATCTCGGCCGGGCAGTCGTCCGCCACCTCGAGCCGTACCGCATCCGAGAAGCGGCGTGCCGGCAGCTCCCCCTCGAGGGCGTGAAGGAGGTCGTCTACCTCCTCGTCATCGACCAGCAGATCGCTGTTGCGCGTTACCCGGAACTGGAAACAGCCCTGCGGGCGCATGCCCGGGAACAGATCGCCGACATGGGCGTGGATGATCGAGGACAGGAACACGAAGTCGTGCGACCCCTCGGAATGGGACTCTGGAATACGGATGAGTCGCGGCAGCGAGCGCGGCGCCTGCACGATGGCGATGCCGCTGTTGCGGCCGAAGGCATCCTTGCCCTCCAGGTCGACGATGAAGTTCAGGCTCTTGTTGAGGATCCTGGGGAAGGGATGGGCCGGGTCGAGGCCGATGGGGCTCAAGACCGGTAGCAGCTCGCGGTTGAAGTGGCGCTTGACCCAGCGCTCCTGGCGTGCGGACCACTCCGAGCGCTTCAGGAAACGCATCCCGTGGGCGGCGAGGCGCGGGATGAGGGCGTCGTTCAAGACCGCGTACTGATCGCGGATGAGCGCCCGGGTGGTCTCGGCGATGCGCTTGAGCTGCTCGCTGGGCCCGAGCCTGTCCGGTCCGATCGGGGCCGCGCCCAGTACCACCTGCTGTTTCAGGCCGGCCACGCGGATCTCGAAGAACTCATCGAGATTGCTGCTCACGATGCACACGAACTTGAGCCGCTCCAAGAGCGGCACCGAATCGTCGCGCGCCTGATCGAGGACCCGGCGGTTGAACTCTAGGAGCGAGAGCTCGCGGTTGAAGTAGAGATCGGGCTGGCGGAGGTCCACTACCTCCTCGGCCGGTGCCGGGGCGGCCTGGGCTACCTCGGGCGTAGAGGTGGCGCTGGTCAGGGCGGGGCTCGCCATGCACCTCATGCTAGCACGGCGCCGGAAATCCTGTATTACGGGGCCGCGGCAGCGAGGCAGCCCGAAGGCCGCGGTAGGGTGGTGGTGGAAACTGCGGGCCAGGGCTCAACGATCGGCAGCAGGTCCTAGACCACAGTCGGGAGAGAAGACCCCTGACCCCCCAGGTTTGATCGATATTGGGGGTCAGGGGTTGCGGAAGCGGTTGCCGGATACGGCGCTCAGTAGTCAGCCTTCGCTAGTCCCTCGGTCATGTCCGCAAGGGCCCCTTCGAGCGGGGCGATTGCCCCGGCGGCGTCCCCTTTTTCGGCCGCCGAGATCGCTGTTTGCAGCTTTTCCATCGCTGGGTCGTAGTAGGGCATTACGCTCTCGCCGGTGACCTCCTTGCAGGAACTCCACGACTTCCTGGCGTGTTCCGCCACACTGGGTGCATCCCCCCCCTTGGCGGCTTCTAGGGCGGCCGTGGCGTGCGTCTTCGCCTGTTCCATTTGTCGGGTGTTCACGTCGCGATCTTTCCCCGAGCTGACACCTTGCGCAAAGGCGCTGCTCATTCCGAAGGCGAGTGCCCCGGCCAGGAGCGCGGTCCAAAAGGTCTTCTTCATACGTTAATCCTCTAGGTCTTCGTCCGAATCGTTTTCGCGCCCGCTTCGAGGCCACCTCTTCGGCGCCACGCGAGCGCCGATAGGTTAGCACAAGTGCCCCGCGGCGGCACGGCGCCCCCAGTAAGCGGCGCCGGCCCGCCGCCTCGCCCCGGCTTTCCTCGGCGGCCTCGCGCCAAGCAGTTTATCTTCTCCCGGGCGGTGGTGAGAAATCCGGGCTAGAATCGCGCCCCGCCCCCGAACGCTGGAGCGTTATCTTCCATGCCCGAGTCACTCGAGTTCGATTTCGACAACATCGAGCGCCAACCCCTGCACGCCTTTAGCGAGCGCGCCTATCTGGATTACTCGATGTACGTGATCCTGGACCGGGCCCTGCCGCATGTGGGCGATGGGCTCAAACCGGTCCAGCGGCGCATCATTTATGCGATGTCGGAGCTGGCGCTCGCGGCCGGCGCCAAGCCCAAGAAGTCGGCCCGCACGGTGGGCGACGTGATCGGCAAGTTCCACCCCCACGGGGACATGGCCTGTTACGAGGCGATGGTGCTCATGGCCCAGCCCTTCAGCTATCGCTACCCCATCGTCGATGGGCACGGGAACTGGGGCTCGGCGGACGAGCCGAAGTCGTTCGCGGCCATGCGCTACACCGAGGCCCGGCTCACGCGCTATGCGGAGGTGCTGTTGCAGGAGCTGGGGCAGGGGACGGTGGACTGGGTCCCCAACTTCGACGGCACCCTGGAAGAGCCGCGCCTCTTGCCCGCCCGCCTGCCCAATGTGCTCCTGAACGGGGGCACCGGGATCGCGGTGGGTATGGCGACCGACATCCCGCCGCACAACCTCCGCGAGGTGGCCGCGGCCTGCATCCGGCTCCTGGACGACCCGGGGGCCACGGTCGCGGCGCTGTGCGAGCATGTCCTGGGACCGGATTACCCGACCTCCGGGGAGCTCATCACCCCGCCTGAGGAGCTGCTGAAGCTCTACGAGACCGGCATGGGCTCGGTGCGCATGCGGGCGGTCTACGAGGTCGAGGACGGCAACATCGTGGTGACGGCGCTGCCCTATCAGGCCTCCGGCAATCGCATCCAGGAACAGATCGCCGTCCAGATGCAGACCAAGAAGCTGCCCATGATCGAGGACCTGCGCGACGAGTCCGATCACGAGACCCCGGTGCGGCTGGTGCTCGTGCCGCGCTCGAACCGCCTGGAGGTCGAGCCGCTCATGGCCCATCTCTTCGCCACCACCGATCTGGAGCGCAGCTACCGCGTCAACCTCAACGTCATCGGGGTCAACGGCCGGCCGCAGGTCAAGAACCTGAAAGTGCTGCTGGTCGAGTGGCTCGGCTACCGCACCGAGACCGTGCGGCGGCGCCTCGCACATCGCCTCGCCGAGGTCGAACGCCGGTTGCACGTCCTGGCCGGTCTCCTCATCGCCTTTCTCAATATCGACGAGGTGATCCACCTCATCCGCCATGAGGACCCGCCCAAGCCGGTGCTCATGGCACGGTTCGGATTGAGCGATGTCCAGGCCGAGGCCATCCTGGACCTGAAGCTACGGCACCTCGCGCGCCTCGAGGAGCTGAAGATCCGCGGAGAGCAGGCGGATCTCCTGGAGGAGAGGCGTGCCCTCGAACGGCTCCTGGGGTCCCCCAAGGCCCTGAACACCCTGATACGAAAGGAGATTCAGGAGGATGCCGAGCGTCATGGGGATGCGCGCCGATCGCCCATCGTGAGGCGTGCGGAGGCTCAGGTGCTGGCAGCGGCCGAGCTGGTGCAGAGCGAGCCGATCATGGTGATCCTGTCGAAGAAGGGCTGGGTACGGGCCGCCAAGGGCCACGACATCGACCCCACCGAGCTGGCGTTCCGCTCCGGTGACGAGTTCCGGGCCGCGGCCTGCGGGCGCAGCCAGCAGCCGGCCATGTTCCTCGATTCGACCGGGCGCTGCTATTCCGTGCCGGCCCATGTGCTGCCCTCGGCCCGGGGGCTCGGCGAGCCCCTGTCCGGCTGGGTCACACCCCCGGACGGTGCCAGCTTCGAGGGCGTCATGCTGGGCCCCCCGGAGTCGTTGTGGCTCATCGCATCCGACGCCGGGTATGGTTTCGTGGCGCGCCTTTCGGACCTCTATGCCAAGAACAGGGCGGGTAAGGTCGTCCTGACCGTTCCGAGTGGTGCACGGGTGCTCCTGCCCGTCCTGGTCACGGATCCGGGATCGGACCTATGCGCAGCCGCCACCGCGCGCGGGCGGCTCCTGGTCTTTCCGGTATCCGAGCTGCCGCTCCTGCAGAAGGGCAAGGGTCTGAGAATCATCCACGTACCGAGCGCCAAGCTGGCCGCGCGCGAGGAATTCGTGGCGGGGGTTGGTTCCGTCCCGGAGGGCGGGTCGCTCGTGGTAGTTGCCGGGCAGCGACATCTGACGCTTACCACAAGGGATCTCGCGGCGTATGCGGGCGTTCGCGGAACGCGCGGGCAGATGCTGCCGAGGGGATTCCAAAACGTCAGCGGCGTTGGAAAAAAAAATGGCCGGGCGTGAGCCCGGCCAATGCAGGACGGTATTGAGCGGGGAGGGGGAGGAGCCCGTCCTGCGAGCGAACCTATCGGCGAGGAGGTGGGATCCTTTACGGGATCACGGGGGATGGGGGGGCTTGAAGCGGGGCGAAGGACCCCCACTTGAACCATGTTGCGCCCATTGGTGTTGCGTCAATTGAATCGTTGGTGTGAGGAGGAGAACCATGTTGCGCATCCTGTTATTTCTGGCCACCAACGTCGCGGTGATGGTGGTCCTGAGCATCGCCGTCAAGGTCCTGGGCCTAGAAGAGGCGCTGGCGGCGCAGGGCTCCGGGATCGATCTCCCGGCGCTCCTTGTCATGGCCGGCATCATCGGCATGGGCGGGTCCATCCTCTCGCTCCTGATATCCAAGTGGTCGGCCAAGCGCCTGATGGGCCTGCACGTGATCGAGCGCCCGGGGGATACCCGCGAGGCTTGGTTGCTCGACACGGTCGCGAGGCTGGCGCGCGATGCCGGTATCGGCATGCCCGAGGTCGCGATCTTCGACTCGCCCACCCCCAATGCCTTCGCCACCGGCGCGAGCCGTGACAAGGCGCTGGTCGCGGTCAGCAGCGGCCTCTTAGAGCGCATGCGCGAGGGGGAAGTCGAGGCGGTCCTGGGGCACGAGGTCACGCACGTGGCGAACGGCGATATGGTGACGCTCGCGCTCGTCCAGGGCGTGGTCAATACCTTCGTCATCTTCCTCTCGCGGGTGGTCGGCCACGTGATCGACCGCGTGGTGCTCAAGAACGAGCGCGGCCATGGGCCGGGGTTCTGGATCACGACCATCGTCGCCGAGCTGGTGCTCGGCGTGCTCGCATCGATGATCGTCATGTGGTTCAGCCGCTGGCGGGAGTTCCGTGCCGACGCCGGGGGCGCCAGGCTGGCCGGCCGCGACAAGATGGTCGCGGCCCTCCAACGCCTCGGATCGCCGGTCGAGCAGGAGCCCCTGCCCGACCAGTTCCAGGCCTTCGGCATCGCCGGTGGCGGCGGTCTCATGCGCCTGTTCATGAGCCACCCGCCGATCGAGGAGCGCATCGAGGCGCTGCGGCGCAACTACACGTAAAGAAGGGGTGGGTGGGCAGTGCTGCGCCGAGGCGCTGAGGCCGCGCGCTAGCCGGCCCCCTCGCCGGGGTTTGATCTTGACCAGCATGTAGTTGAAGTGACCCTCCGGCGCTGGCGCGCGCCCTGGAGCCTCTTGAGGTCGTTGAAGGGACCGACGCCCACGCGATACCAGACATCGCTGCCCTTGATCACCACCCGCTGGCGGCTCGCGCTCGAGATCGCTGCGGGCGGTGGCCACACCCTCCTCTCGATTGAGCCGACCCTATATATAAGATCGTTTCTTATTCTCATGCTTCGGTATTAGAAGTTAAAGACAATAGCATCTACGGCCGAACATAATCCGTATTTTCTGCCCAAATCGGTAGAATCGGATGCGTGCACGACCCCTGACCGTAGGCCTGGGTGCATGGCTGAACATGCCGCGCCCGATTGAGGACTTTTGAGTTCGTCTGCCAGCCATTCCATGGTCACGCGGAAACGTCCGGTTGGAAAGAGGAAGTCCTGCCCCGAGCCGACGATTGGTCACACCGTACTAACAACATCTTGGAACGTGGGCTGGCGGACTTCGACGCGCCGAACCTTACCCCGGCTGAAAAGGTCACAATCTATTGCTACCAGTACATGCAGAAACACGCTGCAAGCACTTGCTACGTATTTGACACTGGAGCGAAACTCGGGCTCGCCGAGCCAGACGATTGGATTGTGCTGGACTTCGGGTCAGGTCCTGCGACGTTGGCTGTTGCCTTCTTGGCTAAAAGCGCAGGATGGTCAATCTATCGGAGCGTCCGCGAAGCCACTACTGAACTACATTGGGATTGAACGCAGTAAAGAAATGCGAGAAAAGGCCAAGACCGTGGCAAGAGAGAGCGGCCTATTTCATAAGGACTCAGATTTTGGTTTTGGCAAGTCCTTTGACGATGCCAATGGAATCTTCTCTCAGGTTGACGTCGCCTCACAGGCAATTGAGATCGATGCTCCTACGCTGGTCTTGAATTTTTCATACTTCTTTTCGAGCAAGTTCCTCAATGTTCGGGACGTTTCAACGTTCGCGACGAAGCTACGATCTCGGTATGCTTAACACTCTATTTGGCTCGTTTATCAGAACCCGGCTCACAGTGATTTTCGTTCTCCGTGGGAGAAGTTCAAGCGCGAGCTTCGCGGTTTCACGCGAGCTTCGCGGTTTCAAGTCAATCGAAAGCTCTTCCACTACCGTGCGCTATCCAAACACGACGAACAAGAGCGGGAAGGTTGAATCGATTGCTCTGGACTACGAACTAATGTCACATCGGCCTAGTTAGCCGCCGCTCATTGAACGTTTTAGGATGCCAAGCGAATGAAAAACGGCACTTTGGATCTGTTTGGCGACCCAGTCCAGCAAAAGCCTGAGCTCCCGTCTATTTCGGATGTGCGAGGTTTGCAATACATTTGCGAATTCATAGACCAGGAAACGCATGACCAATTGCTAACCAAGATCGATAGGCAGCCTTGGTTGACCGAATTGAAGCGCCGAGTACAGCACTATGGCTATCGGTACGACTACAAATCTCGCGCCGTAAACTACTCAATGCGAATTGGCGAACTGCCGGATTGGGCGCAGGCCGTAGCCGGGCAGCTTGTTGATCGCTGCCTGTTCCCGGCAATGCCCGACCAAGTCATTGTGAATGAGTATGAACCAGGCCAAGGCATCAAGGACCATGTCGATTGCGAGCCATGCTTCACCGACACGGTAGCTTCACTTAGCCTAGGCTCTAAGTGCGTCATGCACTTTACCGAGAAGGACACTAGGCGAGTGGTTCCCGTCCTATTGGAGCCACGAAGCTTGGTCGTTTTGACTGGTCCTGCGCGGTACGAATGGACCCATGGCATCCCCCCAAGAAAAAGCGATGAAATTCGAGCTGACTCCTTTAGGCGGTCACGGTGCGTTTCACTGACGTTTCGCCAAGTAATCGTCAAGTAAAGAGAAGGGATGGCTAACCAGGGGTGAGACGACGTGCCGACGCCGCGCTAGCCGGCCCCCCTCGCCGGGTTTGAGCTTGACCAGCATATAGTTGAAGCCACCCTCCGTGAGGCGCTGGCGCGCGCCTTGGAGGCTCTTGAGGTCGTTAAAGGGACCGACGCGCACACGATACCAGACATCGCTCGTTGATCGCCACCCGCTGGATCCCGACCGAGACGCCCCCGAGCGCCCAGCCGGGCCTTGACCCGATCGGCGTCCAGGTAACGCTGAAAAGCGAGTAGGGCGGAAGCCCGCTTTGTGGGCGTTCCGCCGCATGCGTTCACCTCTGCTCCCAGCCGTGCCATCGATAACGCCGTCTCCATCCCGATCGGAAGGGAGGCATCTGTAGGGCCGATGGCTCGCAGGGCGATCCGCCGCACGGGCCGCTTCGGCCGGCAGCCGAGCGGCGGAACGCCAAAAAGCGGCTTCCGCGCTACTTTCCACCTTACGCGCGTTCCGGTGCAGCGCCGGGTTATGCCGTGACGTCAACGTACTCGACCTTACTCCCGGGCTCGGGGATCGGTAGACCGTCTTCCCGCATACCTTCGATGTGAAACTCGATAGCTTCCCGGATCTCGGCTTCGGCCTGCTCTAACGTAGCCCCAGTGGCGACACATCCGGGTAGGTCGGGAACGTAGGCCGAATAGTTTGTCTCGACTTTTTCAATGACAACGGCGTAGCGCATTAGAACCTCACTTCTTTAGCCCAGCTTGCTTCAAGATGCTATTCAGGGTGCCCGGTGCCAAATCGTCGCGTGCCCGGAACGGTAACGCGACCTGGCTTGGCAGAATGCTTGAACTGACGATGGCTACCCCGTGTCGCGACGAGGAACCAGCCGTCAACTTGAAGCATTCGCAATACCTCGCTTACCTTCATCGGGCCAGAGTATCAGCTCAACTTTTGGCATGCAAAACGATCTGTCCATGCTGCAGTCTATCGCAGGTATGCGGTGCATTCCCCGGGTTGCGCTCAATCGAGACATCAGAACCTGGGCGCCCCCGACTGGGCCAAGCCCGATGAGCCCGAGGCCGCGCTAGCCGGCTCCCTCGCCGGGTTTGACCTTGACCAGCATGTAGTTGAAGCGACCCTCTGTGAGGCGCTGGCGTGCGCCCTGGAGGCTCTTGAGGTCGTTGAAGGGACCGACGCGCACGCGATACCAAACATCGCTGCCGTTGATCACCACCCGCTGGATCCCGGCCGCGACGCCCGCGAGTGCCAGCCGGGCCTTGACGCGATCGGCGTCCTGGTAGCGCTGAAAAGACCCCACCTGAATCATGTAAGACCCGCTCGCCTCCAGGCCGGATGGCGGTACGGCGGCCGGCGGCCGTTCAGACTCGGATGGCGTCTTGGACTCAGGCGGCGAGTTGGGCTCGGGCTGCGGGGTCGCTTCCCACTCGGGGACCTTTACCTCGCGTTCCGGGAGGATGGTATAGAAGTCGAAGCGCGGCTTGCTCGTGCCAGCCTCTTCGGGCTCGGGCGGGCGGGGACTCGGCGGATCGCGACCGGCGGCCACCGGTCCGAGTCCCTGGTTCGCCACGGAATCAGGGCGTAAATAGACGAACAAGGCCACCGACAGGCCCAAGATCAGCCCGACGAAGAACGACAGCCAGCCGCGTTCACGGCGCGCTGCGGTCCTCTGCGGGTGCCTCGACATCTACATGGCCTCGGGGGCCGAGACCCCGAGGAGCGCGAGGCCGTTCCGGAGCACCTGGCGGGTCGCGGCGATGAGCGACAGGCGGGCATTGCGCAAGGACGGCTCATCGACCAGGAACGAGTGGCTGTTGTAGTAGACGTGGAAGTCGTTGGAGACCTCGCGTAGATAATGCGCGATCTGGTGCGGCTCGCGCGCCAGCGCCGCGGACTCGACCACCTCCGGGTAGCGCGAAATGCGGTTCATGAGCGCGATCTCCTCTGCTTCCGTGAGCGCCGCGAGCAGGCCTGTTTCGCTATCCCAGGCAAAGCCCCTCTCGCGGAGTTGCCGGAAGACGCTCGCGATGCGGGCATGGGCGTACTGGATATAGTAAACGGGGTTGTCCTGCGATTTCGATTTGGCAAGCTCCAGGTCGAACTCGAGGTGCTGATCGCTGCGCCGGGTCACATAGAAAAAGCGCGCCGCGTCCCGGCCGACCTCGTCCACGAGCTCGCGCAAGGTCACGAACTCCCCGGAGCGCGTGGACATCTGTACGCGCTCTTTGCCGCGAAAGAGTGTCGCAAACTGGACCAGCCTGACTTCCAGGCGTTCGGGGTCGTCCCCGACGGCGGCGAGGGCGGCCCGCACACGCGGCATATAGCCGTGGTGGTCGGCACCCCAGAGATCGATGAGGAGATGGAATCCGCGCTTGAGCTTGTGGAGGTGATAGGCGACATCGGAGGCGAAATACGTGGTCTGGCCGTTCTCGCGCACCAGCACGCGGTCCTTCTCATCACCGAAGGCTGCCGAGTTGAACCACAACGCCCCGTCCCGGACGTAGGTGCGGCCGAGGGCTTCGAGCCGCTCGATGGCGCACGTGACCGAGCCGTCCAGCGACAGGGCGGACTCGGGAAACCAATGCTCATACCGGACCCCGAAGTCCTCGAGGTCCTGGCGGATCCCGCCGAGCACCTGGTCGAGGCCGGCGCGGTGCAAGTGCCGGTAATCGGTCTCGCCCAGGAGCTCGCGGGTACGCCGGATCGCCCCATCGAGGTAGGCGTCCGGGTCCTCGCCGGTGGCGAGCGACTCGAGGACAGGAGCCGCCGGAACCCGCCATCGATCCCCGATCTCGGCGTAGAGGCCGGCCGCGATCGCCTTCACGTACTGGCCGCGATAGGCGTTGGCCGGAAAATCCAGGCGTTCGCCGCAGTGCTCGAGATACCGCAGGAAGACGCTCAGGGCGAGGATGTCCATCTGGCGCCCGGCGTCGTTGACGTAGTACTCGCGGGCGACCTCGAAGCCCACGGCCTCGAGCAGATCGGCGATGACGGCCCCGTAGGCCGCGCCCCGCCCGTGTCCGATGTGCAAGGGACCGGTTGGATTGGCGGACACGAACTCGACGTGGACGCGGGTGCCCTGACCGAGGCGCAAGCGGCCGAATGCCGGGCCCTCCGTCAAGGCCCGCGCGATCGTGTGCCGGAGCGCCTCTGGTTTCAAATAGAGGTTGATGAAACCCGGTCCGGCGACCGCGGCACGCGCCACCCAGTCGGACTCGGGCAAGGCCTCGGCGATGCGCGTGGCGAGCTCGCGCGGGTTCATCGCGGCCGTCTTCGCGAGCACCATCGCGATGTTCGAGGCGAAGTCGCCGTTCCGCGGATCGCGCGTCCGATCCACCTGGATCTCGCTCGACGCCGGCACGGCCAACCCGAGCCCGGGCAGCACGCGCGCGATGGCATCAGCGACCAGGGCCTTGATATCTTCCTTCAAGCTCTCCCCCGAGCGTAAACCAAAATTCTATCCCGGGCGCCCGCGTGCTGAGAAGCTCGGGGTCGAACCACCGGGTACGCTTGCGCGGCGACGAACGCGCTGGCGCGGCATAGGGATGACGCGCAGGATGGGGCAAGCGCGGATCGACCGCGAGCCCGTTTTCGGTCCGTGTCGTCGGGCGTCCGGTCTGACTCAGATGCACGCCCGTCTCTGAAACGTTCAAGCCGACAGCTTGCTCGTCCTATTGTACCAACGCGCTCACGAGTGGGTTGCTGACGTGGAGGCCGGGGAACCGACCGAAATCGCGGTCCGCCGACCACAGTTCGCGGACGCCATGTTGCCGGCACAGGACGGCGATGCGCGCGTCGTGTGCCTGGGGCCCGGCGACGCGGGCCGACTCCACCAGCGTACGGAGCTCGGGCCAATGCGACTCCGTTTCCGCGAGCAGCACCAGCGAGGGCGCCTCCAGCCAGGCGTCGATCTGATCGAGCGCGAGCGCAAGGGGCGTGGGCGGATCGTAGATGCGCGGGTGAGTAGCGATGGAAAGGAACTCGTGCAGGCACGGCCAGGGGATCGCCCAGGCGGCCCGCCCGTTGGCCAGCGAGTCCAGGCAGGAGCGGGCGCGCTCGTGGAACGGCGAGTCCTCACGGTGGGCATAGACCAGCACGTTGGTGTCCACGGCGATCATCCACCATGCCCTTCGTAAGCCATCTCGCGCAGGCGCTCCCAGGAGGCGCCTTGGAGGCCCGCTTGGAGACCATTGCCCTTGTAGCTCGCCCTGCGCAGGCGGAAACCGGTGGCGCGCTTCTTCTCGGCGATGAGGCGGCGCAGACCGAGCTCCACCAAGGCCCTCAGGGTCACGCCCTCGCGTGCGGCGAGCCTGCGCGCGTCGTTCAGCACCGGGTCCGATATCTCGATGGTGGTCTTCATATGGGCACCCATATCCTATCGTAATTATACCCATAATCCGGGCCTGGAAAGGCAAAGGCAAGCGCGCTAGGCATTGAAACATCCCCGCGCAAGCGAGACCGGTGTCCCGCGCCGCCGCGGTCGGTGCGCCCCAGGCGCGATCGGACGCAGGGACCACGCGTGTCATCCGTTCACCGCTTCGCGCACGGTTCAGCCGTGCCGGAGTCTTACACAAGGGGGCGGGTGACACGGGCGACGGTCGAGGCTTAAGTTCTGAGGAACCGGCGTGGGCTGCCGGCCAGCCGCGTCAAGTCACGCTTTTGAACCAATCCGCCAGCGCGTCCAGCATCTCGGCCCTCACCTCCGCGTCCTTACGTCCCGATCGCGCGGGCACGTGGAAGGAATGATCGGCATCCTCAAACAGCTTGAGGGTTGCGCGCGCGCCGAGCTGTGCGACGAGGGGTTGTAAAAGCCGCAAATCCGCGAACTCATCACGCGTTCCCTGTAGGAATAGCGTCGGTATCGGCACGTCGAATAGGTGCCTGCCGCGCTCGTCCGACGGGCGCCCAGGCGGATGCAGCGGAAAGCCCAGGAACACGAGGCCGCGGACGCCGGGCAACGATGACTCGGCCTGCGCCTGCGAAGTCATCCGCCCGCCAAACGACTTGCCGCCCGCGAAATGCGGGATGTCCGGCAGCAGATGCGCCGCCTCCGCAACGGCTGCTCGAACAGCGGCTTGTGCGACCTTGGGCGTATCCGACCGCTTCGAGCCCCGCTCCATGTAGGGAAACTGATAGCGCAGCGTGACGATGCCGCGCTCCGCCAGCCCGTTGGCAATCGACGCCATGAACGGATGCGTCATCCCGGCACCTGCACCGTGCGCTACTACGTAACAGGCGCGCGCTCCACGAGGCGCTTGCAACAGGCCGGAGGCACGTTGCGCCGCGTCGATCGTGATCGACACGGGTTGCGGATTGGTGGAGGGCATCGCGGCTATCCCGGAAGCCGGTCAAAGATGATGGCCTCGCCGGTGACGGGTGCCTGCCCGCACATCCGGCTTCGAACATTCCCGACCGACCTGGCCCGCGATGGCCTCGGTGTTGCCAACCGGCCGCCAGTTGCGCGCCGTGCCTGGGCCCAGCGACTTTTCGATGCGCGCGAAGCGCTTCGAATTCCCCACGCCCTCGGGCGCGTGCAGATAGAACACGCTACCTTTGAGCGCAAACCGCACGCTCGCGGATCGTATGCGCTCCAGCGCCGCGAGGTCCGGCCGCCTCGGCGCCGAAGCCAGAAGACCAGGTGCAGCGTTCGCGGTCGTGACGCGGCCTCCGAGTAGGGGTTTGCCGCAACAGCCTTCTTCAGCTCAGCCAGCGTCTGCAGGATCACACGCGGCGCAAAGCCATGGCGCCGATCGATCGTGGCCGTGATCCGGCTGGCAACTTGCTCCGTGTCCATTCCTTCGCTCTGGAAGATCGCATTGCCGCTTTGAATGTAGGCTCTGACGTTACGCATCCCCATCGTCTCGAGGATGCGGACGAGCTCCGCTGATCGGTCTCCTCAGTACAAATGCCTCATCTTGCCGGCTTGATAATCGTCGGCGGCCTGCACGAGCTCCTCTTCCGTATTCATGACGAACGGGCCACGCCGTGCAACCGGCTCATGAATGGGCTCGCCGTTGAGCACCAATAGCGTAGCGTCTTCCCTGGCATCGATGGCAATCCGCTCGCCGCTTGTATCGAACAAGGCCAATTCGGATGCCTTCATGGCATGTGAGCCGCTCAAGAGAATGTCTCCATGCAGTAGACCCTCCAGTTGCATAAACTTCCACGTGGATCGTCAGGAAAGGGCGTAGAAGACAGGGTTGCAGCGAGTTTGTAGCGTTGCGCTGGACATCACCACCGGTGATATCCAGCCTTTAAGTAAAATAACTGGTCTCATGATCAGAAAGACTAGGAAGCGGTCTGCACTTCGCGGTATAATGTGTTTCCGCAAACA
>JALZID010000139.1 GCA_030860485.1 Pseudomonadota bacterium
TCGCTACCCCGGACAGATCACCCTGACGGCCGGGCGCGTCGAGTCCCTGTGGCTCGGCGGCACGTCGAAATGATGGCTCTTCGATTACAGTCGGGTACCGCCCCGTTTTGCAGGAGAGCGAGATCCCGGTCCCCTCCCCTGCGGAGCGGGGGAGGGTCAGGGTGGGGGTAAAGGCGCCGCCCAGGAAAAAGCTTGGTCAGCGCGTGTAGGTCTAACCCCCTCCCCAGCCCCCCGTCCGTAAAAAGCACGGACACGGGAGGGAGTTTCTCGGTGCTCTCCCGGAGGGAGATCGAGCTTGTCCACGTACCTGAAATTCCGAATATGTTTGGATAGGTTTTTCACAAACCCTCCGTCCGGTCGAGGTCCCGCTATTCCGTTCCTTCCCCGGCCTGATTGAGCGCGGTCTCCAAGCGCGTCAGGATCTCGTCGGCCACCGGGCCGCTCTCCCAGTTGCCGTCCTCGTCCAGCACCACCACCTCGGTCTTCTCGCCGATGCCGGTCAACTGCACCTCGTGCTCGGTTGCGTCGCCGCGCCAGAAGACCAGGGACGATAGGAAACCCCCCTGCTCGGAGGCGGCACCCGGAGCCCCGGTGAAATCGACGAAATACACGCCGCGATCCCGATCCTCGTCCGCGACCGTGAAGCCGGCCTTGGCCAGGGCCTGACCGGTCAGATGCCAGGCCTCGGAAAAGTCCTCGGTGACACGCAGGTACTTCTTGCCCTCACCGGCGCTCACGAGCTCGGCCCGCCCGCCCGCGCCCGTTTGACCGACGCCAACGGCGGCGGGCGGCGGCGAACGTTCGGTCTCTTCTGCGGGATCCTCTTCAGGCTCCTCCGCGGGTTCATCGTCGCCACCGCCGGCCGGGGTGCGGGCGCCATAGGATCGGGACTCGGACTCGGGCTCGGCTTCCGATGCCTCTTCCTCCTCGTCGGCCGGTGAGCTGTAATCGGCGTCCTCGTCGGCAATGCGCTCGTCCGGATCGTCGTCCGACCGGCCGTCGTCGGAGCGGCTGTCGTCGAGCGCGGTGGTGTCTTCCGGCGTCGGGACGTCTTCCGGGTACTCCTCCGCCGGGGCACGATACGGTTCTCCGCCCGAGTCACCCCCCGACCGTTCGCCGCTGCCGCGCCTGGCGATGCGTTCCTGATACGTCGAATAGCTGGCGGTACCCTTGGCGTCCACCTCCGGTACCGACAGGGTGTCCGAGACGGCATCGGAGGACAGATCGGGGGGTATCTCGAGGTCCGGCAGGGACGCGCTCTTCTGGTACTCCTTGTTGCGGTCCGGCATGACATCGTCGAAGGTGGGGAACCAACTGCACCCGAGCATCGCAGAGAGGCAAAGACCGAGGATCAATCCACGCACCATGAGCCCACGCATCATAGGGTCTTGCCTCACGCTTGACATCACGTTCGGGCCCCGCTCGGGACCCTCGGAAACAACTACGTTTAGGGACACGCCGGGATACCTCCGCGGCGGCCACGGGCGGTCACGCGGATGCCTCCGCGGCGGCCACGGGGACACCCGCTTGCCGCATGGCCTCCCGGACGCGCGCATGACAGGGCTCGGCCAACCACGTCAGGGGCAGTCGGATCCCGCGTCGGATGAGCCCCATCTGGTGGAGCGCCCATTTCGCCGGGATGGGGTTGGACTCGGCGAACAGATCACGGTGCAGGCCGCGGAGCCGCGCATCGATCGAAACCGCCCGCGCTCGATCCCCGGTCGCGGCGGCGGCACACATCTCGTGCATGGCCTTCGGCGCCACATTGGCGGTCACGGAGATCACCCCCTGCCCGCCCCGCAGGATGAACTCCATGGTGGTGGCATCGTCCCCGCTCAGGAGCACGAAATCGGGCCCGCAGCGCTCCCGCAAGGCCTCGACGCGATCCAGGTCTCCAGTCGCCTCCTTGACACCGACGATGTGCTTGACCCGAGACAGGCGCCCCACCGTCTCGGGCAGCATGTCGCAGGCCGTGCGGCCCGGGACGTTATACAGGATCTGGGGAATGGCCACCGCCTCGGCCACGGCCCGATGGTGCAGATAGAGCCCCTCTTGCGTGGGCTTGTTATAGTACGGTGTGACCAGCAGGCAGGCATCGGCACCGGCGGTGCGCGCGCAGGCGCTCAGACGGATGGCCTCGGTGGTCGCGTTGGCGCCGGTGCCGGCAATCACCGGCACCCGCTTGCGGACCTGCCGGACGACTTGGCGGATCACCTCGCAGTGCTCCTCTTCGTTCAGGGTCGCGGACTCACCCGTGGTCCCGACGGCCACGATGCCGTCGCTGCCGTTCTCGATATGGAACTCGCAAAGCCCCCGCAGCCCATCCCAATCGATGGGGACCTCCGCGCCCTGCCCCGTCTCCATCGGCGTGGCCAGGGCCACGATACTGCCTCGAAACATCGATCGCGTCTCTCAACGCCCGTCATGGACCGGGCATAGTACGTGCCCGCTCCGCACTTGACAAGGACGGTCCCGCCCCTTTCTCCGGCGCTCGCGGCGCCTCCGGCTGGCGGATCCCGGCACGATTTCAGGTATACTTTTCGTTCGCCCTTTGGCCCGGCGCCCGGACCCAGGATGCAGAATCACTTCGTCATCTCCGCCCTCGGCAACAACCGCCCGGGGCTCGTGCATCAATTATCGAAGGCCGTCAAGGACTGCGGCTGCAACATCCTCGACAGCCGCATGGCGGTCCTGGGCGGCGAGTTCGCCGTGATCCTGCTCCTCGCGGGCACCTGGGATGCGATCGCCAAGATCGAGAGCATGATCCCGCGCCTCGAGGACAGCCTCGACCTCACGCTCATCTCGCGCCGCACCGAGGTCCGCGAGAAGGTCGCCAACCTCATGCCCTACGCGGTCGAGGTGGTGGCGAGCGATCGGCCGGGTATCGTCCACGACATCGCGCAGTTCTTCTCGTCGCGGGACATCAACATCGAAGAGCTGTTCACCGGCAGCTACTCGGCCGCCCATACCGGGACCCCCATGTTCTCACTGCACGTGACCATCAGCGTCCCGACCAACACCTCCATCGCGGCGCTGCGCGGCGAGTTCATGGATCTCTGCGACCAGCTCAACCTGGATGCGGTCATGGAACCCGTCAAGTAAGGCCCCATATGAGCCCACCAGCATGAGCCCGCCCGCGCTCGGCCACCCGGTGCC
Source organism: Pseudomonadota bacterium (assembly GCA_030860485.1). Classification (NCBI taxonomy): domain Bacteria; kingdom Pseudomonadati; phylum Pseudomonadota; species Pseudomonadota bacterium. The sequence continues at coordinate 3,157 of JALZID010000139.1, forward strand.
CGACTTCGAGTTGCCCGCGACCGGCGGGAAATCGATCCGGTTGTCCGCGCTCCGAGGCCGCGCCGTGGTCCTGTATTTCTACCCCAAGGACAGCACCCCGGGTTGCACCGTCGAGAGCCGGGACTTCCGCAACCAGTTACCGGCGTTCGCGCGCGCCCATGCCGTCGTGCTGGGCGTGTCGCGCGACGGGCTGCGCTCCCACGAGCGTTTCAAGGGTGCGGAGTGCCTGCCCTTCGAGCTCCTGGCCGACGAGGACGAGGCCCTGTGCCGTCAGTACGAGGTTCTCAAGGAGAAGAACCTATACGGCAAGAAGGTCATGGGGATAGAACGCAGCACCTTCCTCATCGATGGCGCTGGCGTGTTGCGCCGGGAATGGCGCAAGGTCAAGGTGGAAGGCCACGTCGCCGAGGTGTTGCTCGCGCTCCAGACCCTCTAGGGGGCGCGGCTCCGACCTGCAGAGCGCGCCGCGGTGGTCACCGAGCCCCGTCCACGGCTGTTCGTGCTCGACACCAATGTGTTGCTGCACGATCCGACGGCCTTGTTCCGCTTCGAGGAGCATGACCTGTACGTGCCCATGGTCGTCCTGGAGGAGTTGGACGCGGCCAAGAAAGGCGCCTCGGAGCTGGCCCGCAACGCCCGCCAGGTTAGCCGCTTCCTGGATGAGCTGATCGGCGACGCCGACCGCCGGGCCATCGAGCACGGGCTGCTACTCCCGCAGCCGACCAGTGCTCGCAACGGCGACCTCCCCGGGGGACCGATTACTCCTCTGGGGCCGCGGGGCGGACGCCTGTTCCTGCAGACCGAGCAGCTCAGCGTGGACCTGCCCGCGCCCGTGCCCGGCAACAAGCCGGACCACATCATCCTGGCCGTGGCCATCGCGCTGGGGCCGCTCCGCCCCGATCGCACCGTCATCCTGGTCTCCAAGGACATCAACCTGCGCATCAAGGCGCGTGTCCTGGGCGTCCCGGCCGAGGACTACTACAGCGACCGGGTCATCGACGACGCCCGCCTGCTCTATGCCGGCACCCATGAGCTCCCCCCCGATTTCTGGGCGCGTCATGGCGAGGACATGCGCTGCTGGCAGGAGCACGACCGTACCTTTTATGAAGTGCAGGGGCCGCTGGCGCGCCGCTGGTACCCGAACGAGTTCCTCTACCAGCCCGGCCAGCAGGGCTTCGAGGTCATTGTCCAGCGCGGGCAGGGCGAGCGCACCACGCTCCAGAAGGTCGTCGATTACCGGGCGGCCCGCAACGCCGTCTGGGGCATCACCGCGCGCAACCGCGAGCAGAACTACGCTTTGAACCTGCTCATGGACCCGGGCGTCGATTTCGTGACCCTGCTCGGCACGGCCGGGACCGGCAAGACCTTGCTGGCGCTCGCCGCGGGCCTCGCGCAGACCATGGAGATGCAGCGTTATCGCGAGATCGTCATGACCCGCATCACGGTGCCGGTGGGCGAGGACATCGGTTTCCTCCCCGGCACCGAGGAGGAGAAGATGACGCCCTGGATGGGGGCCTTGCTCGACAACCTGGAGGTCCTGACGCAGACCGATGTCGGCGGAGACTGGGGCCGCACCGCCACCACCGATCTGTTACAGAAACGCATCAAGATCCGCTCGCTCAGCTTCATGCGCGGCCGCACCTTCCTGAACCGTTATGTGATCATCGACGAGGCCCAGAATCTGACCGCGAAGCAGATAAAGACCCTCATCACCCGCGCCGGCCCCGGCACCAAGATCGTCTGCCTCGGCAACCTCGCCCAGATCGACACCCCCTACCTGAGCGAGACCACCTCGGGCCTGACCTACGCGGTGGACCGTTTCAAAGAGTGGGAGTACAGCGGGCATGTGATCCTCTTGCGCGGCGAGCGTTCACGGCTCGCGGACTTCGCGGCGGAGGCGCTGTAGCCCGGATTTCTCGCCGCCACCCTGCTGCGGCGCGGGGCACAGGCCGCCGAAGGGGTGCGCCGGCTATGCTAAGATGCGGACACCCCCCGCCCTCTCCTAGAGCCTCTGGTTGATTGAATTGGGCCATGGTCGATTTCGCCAAAGAGCTGTCCCCCGTCAACATCGAAGATGAGATGCGCCAGTCCTATCTGGACTACGCCATGAGCGTCATCGTGGGGCGCGCCCTGCCCGACACCCGCGACGGGCTCAAGCCCGTACACCGCCGCGTCCTGTACGCGATGCGCGAGCTCGGCAACGACTGGAACAAGCCCTACAAGAAATCGGCGCGCGTGGTCGGCGACGTCATCGGTAAATACCACCCCCACGGCGACGTGGCCATCTACGACACGATCGTGCGCATGGCCCAGCCCTTCTCGCTGCGCTACATGCTCATCGATGGGCAGGGCAATTTCGGCTCGGTAGACGGCGATGCCCCAGCGGCCATGCGCTACACCGAGGTGCGCATGTCGCGCATCGCCCACGAGTTGCTGGCCGATCTCGATCAGGAGACGGTCGATTTCGTCCCCAACTACGACGGCTCGGAGACCGAGCCCTCGATCCTGCCGACGCGCATCCCCAACCTGTTGATCAACGGCTCGACCGGGATCGCCGTCGGGATGGCCACCAACATCCCCCCGCACAACCTGCGCGAGGTCATCGACGCCTGCCTGGCGCTGATCGAGCGGCCCGAGCTGACGATCCCGGCCCTCTGCGAGCTCATCCCCGGTCCCGATTTCCCGACCGCGGGGATCATCCACGGCATCGCCGGGATCCGCGAGGCCTACGCGACCGGCCGCGGGCGCATCTACCTCCGCGCCAGGACCGCGTTCGAGAACGAGGGAGAACGCATCGTGGTCTCCGAGCTGCCCTACCAGGTCAACAAGGCCAAGCTCCAGGAACGCATCGCCGAGCTCGTCAAGGACAAGAAGCTCGAAGGGATCCGCGAGATGCGCGACGAGTCCGACAAGGACGGCATGCGCCTGGTGATCGAGCTCAAGCGCGGGGAGATCGCGGAAGTGGTCCTGAACAACCTCTTCCAGCACACCCACATGCAGGTGGTGTTCGGCATCAACGTGGTGGCCCTGGTGCAGGGCCGGCCGCGGACGCTGAACATCAAGGAGATCCTGGAGTGCTTCCTGCGCCACCGGCGCGAGGTGGTCACGCGCCGTACCCTCTACCAGCTTCGCAAGGCGCGCGATCGGGCCCATGTGCTGGAGGGGCTCGCGGTGGCGCTGGCCAACATCGACCCCATCATCGCCCTCATCAAGGCCTCGCCGAGCCCCGCCGAGGCCAAGCGCGGCCTGATGGACAACGTCTGGGCGCCCGGTGTGGTGGTCCAGATGCTGGAGCGCGCGGGGGCCGAGTCTTCGCGACCACGCGATCTACCCGAGCAATACGGCCTCAGCGCAGAGGGCTATAGACTCTCCGAAGTCCAGGCCCAGGCGATCCTGGATTTGAGACTGCAGCGGCTCACGGCCCTGGAGCAAGACAAGATCATCGAGGAATACCAGTCGCTTTTGAAACAGATCCAGGACCTCCTCGATATCTTGAGGCTTCCCGAACGGCTCATGGAGGTGATCCGCGGGGAGCTCACGGCGGCCCGGGATCAGTTCAGCGACGCGCGCCGCACCGAGATCCGTACCGATGCGGCCGATCTCCGGCTCGAGGACCTCATCGGCGAGGAGGATGTGGTCGTGACCCTCTCGCACGAAGGCTATGCGAAGGCCCAGCCGCTCGATCAATACCGCTCGCAGCGCCGCGGCGGCAAGGGCAAGACCGCCACCGCGATGAAGGAAGAGGACTTCATCGAGAAGCTCTTCGTGGCCAATACCCACGACACCATCCTGTGCTTCTCGAGCCTCGGCCGGCTCTACTGGCTCAAGGTCTACGAGCTGCCGCAGGCGGGACGGACGGCGCGCGGCAAGCCCATGGTCAACCTCCTGCCGCTCGCCGAGGGCGAGCGCATCACGGCCATCCTGCCCATCAAGTCCTTCGAGCAGGAGGGCTTCGTGCTCCTGGCCACGCGCCAGGGCGTCGTCAAGAAATGCCCGCTGGCCGAGTTCTCACGCCCGCGCCAGAGCGGGATCATCGCCATCGACCTCCCCGACGGCGACCGGCTGGTCGGCGTCGCCCTGACCGACGGGGAGCAGGACGTGATGCTGTTCTCGAGCACCGGCAAGGCCGTGCGCTTCCGGGAAGGGGAGGTGCGCGCCATGGGACGCACGGCGCGCGGGGTCCGCGGCCTCCGGCTCGCCGAGGGCGAGACGGTCATCGCGCTCATCATCGTCGTGCCCGGCACCCACATCCTGTGCGCCACCGAGCGCGGCTACGGCAAGCGCACCCCGGTCGAGGACTACCCGCGCCACGGGCGCGGCGGCCAGGGCGTCATCGCCATCCAGACGACGGCGCGCAACGGCTTGCTCGTCGGCGCCATCGCGGTCCGCGACGAAGACGAGGTGATGCTGGTCAGCAACCGCGGCATGCTGGTGCGCACCCCGGCCCGCGACATCAGCATCGTCGGCCGCAACACCCAGGGCGTCCGCCTCATCGACCTGCCCGAGGACGAGCGCTTGGTCGGAATGGAGAGGTTCGTGGACTACGGGGAGGAATGAGCGTAAATATCCTGCCACTTCGCATGCCGGTCCCGTAGAGCAGGCGGATCCTCAATCCCACCATGCCGCTCAGGTGTGCCAGGATCGATTCGACCTGCTGGCGGGTCAAGACGACGGGGAGGCGCTCCGGCCTTCGCGCCGACTCGACGCCTTCGAGCCACGGCAGAGGCTCCCCGAGGACCTCCTTGCAGAGGAATAGGACCGCGCTCTTGGCCTCGTTCTGCGTCGAGACCGACAGCCGCTTCGCCACCGCGAGGTGGGTCAGGAACGTCTCGACCTCCGCCGCCCCCATGTCGCCAGGGGTGCCTCTTGTTGTGATGAAATACGAAGCGCCGGATGCGGTCCACGTACGCCTCTTCGGTCCGGATGCTGTAGTACTTCCGCCGGATCCGGTCTCGGACCTGCAGACGGGGTTGTCCACCACCCATAACGACCTCCGAAGGTGTACTTGCTTCTCGGCTTTAGGGGGTACTCATAGGTAAGATCTTATAACTATATGAGTTATAAAGATAACAAATGCGTGGAACTTTTAGGGCTCCACCCGATCTGATCAACTTTATCGGCAAATCAAGATGATCGGGGAGGGGAGGATGGAAC